>JAABQN010000038.1 GCA_011391455.1 Nitrospiraceae bacterium | reverse complement strand
CAGAGGCGGTTGCGCGGACGGTTCCCACTTCTCATTCGCGATCTGCTCTAATGGGCCAGGACGAAGTCCTAATGCCTCAGCCAGAACCTGAACCTCAGTACGATCTGGCGGGCAAACGCCCCGCTCCAGTGCTGTGATATTCCCGCTGGGCAATCCGGGCGACATCGCCGACCGAAAGTCCCTGACCTATTCGCGCCTTCTTGATGATGTCGCAGAAATCGTCTTCCAAGGGCATAAATAAGCCTTCAGCGGTCAGCTTTCAGCCATCAGCGTGGCATCTTAACTCAGGCCGCCAATGATGCGGCGATAGTCATCTTCGGGGTAGGCTCTGAGGGGCGTGGACCGCACATTGCCGAGCGATCCCAACTTGAGACCGAAACTCGCCAACTTATCGTTGTTCGGCATATCAACGATGAGAACAAGATCATACGCCCCCAACGTCATGTAGAACGCCTTGACCTCGCCGCCCAGGTTCTTCGCGAGCTTCTTCACCCCATCCAGCCGCTTCGGCGAATCCTTCACATTCTTGATTCCCTGATCCGTCCAGTTGAGGAGCATCAGATACGTCACCATGGCGGCCTCCTTTCTAGACTTCCAGCGAGCACATTCTTAAATGCGGACTGTGTGAGCACCGATCTCGATTGAACCATCTGCCCACCTCTCCTCCCCACCAAAGCTCCGGAAGGGTTCACTTCCTCGGACGGGTGGCCCGTTGATCTCCCACTGCGCGCGTCCAACGAGGGCCTTCTTAGGCCGCGCGTTGCGCGAGCACAGGAGATCAGCGGGCCACCCGGCCGCTCCCCTCTTACCCCTCCGGAACTAACTTAATTTCCTTCACATCCCCGAATCCCGACAGCAACTTCGGCAGGGCCTCGCCGGACCCGACAGCAACGATGGTCAGTCGCTCGGGGTTGAAATGCTTCTTCGACGCCGCCAGAATCTCCTCTTTCGTCAATGCAACCACGCGGGCACGCAATTGCTGGAGAAAGTCCTTGGGAAGCCCATCGTATTCCAATTCCATCAACCGCCCCACGATTGCGGACGAACTGGCGAAGGAAAACACAAACGAATTTACATAGGCCTCTTTCGCTTCTGCCAGCTCGCTGTCCGTCACCAACTCAGTCCTCATCCGTTCCATGTTCGCGACAAACCTGGCGGTGACCTCTTGCGTCGACGGCAACTTCGTCTCTGCGCGCATCAGCCAGATGCCCTGATCGTGCACCCCGGAGTTCAAGCGGCTGCCGACCGAGTACGCCAACCCCCGCTTGGTCCGCACGTCGTTGAAGAGACGGCTGCGAAAGGAACTGCCTCCCAGAATGTCGTTCGCGATCGCCAACGACACATAGTCCGGATCCTGCTCTTTGATCGACAGGTGACCGATGCGAAGATGCGTCTGCGAAGTATCCTTGTTCACGAACCGTACAACGGGCTTCGGCGTCTGGCTCTGCGGTACATCGGCAATCGTCAGCACCGGCACTTCGCCCTTTTCCCAATCGCCGAATACCTCGCGCAGCAGGGCCAGTATTGCGGACTTGTCGAAGTCGCCCGTCACTCCCAGCATCATGCCGTTCGGATGGATGGTCTTCCGGTGAAAGGCCACCAGATCATCTCTGGTGATGCGAGTGATGGACTGGATGCTGCTCTCCCGTGCCGACGGATGATCGGCTCCGTACAAGAGTTTCACAAACTCGCGTCCGGCGATCGAGCCTGGGTTATCTTGCCTGCGGCGAATGCCTTCGATGGTCTGCAACTTGGCCA
The DNA here is from genome assembly GCA_011391455.1 of Nitrospiraceae bacterium. Taxonomy (GTDB): domain Bacteria; phylum Nitrospirota; class Nitrospiria; order Nitrospirales; family Nitrospiraceae; genus Palsa-1315. The sequence goes on along the minus strand of JAABQN010000038.1, from coordinate 10,979 downwards.
GTTCAACCCGTGCCGGCTCAAAAGCCGGTGTCCGAATGAGGCCTGCGAAAATCTGAAGCCCCCGCTTCAAGTCCTTGCTGAGCACATCGAGCGATGCGGAACCGGATTGCCGCCCAATCGAGATACCGACAGACCCGGCGAACTGTTCGAGATCTTCATCCACTCGTTCAGCCGAGAGGCCGCCACCTCCACCTGACCGCATGATAGAACCGGTCAATGAAGCCAGGCCTATTTTCTCCGCCGGATCGAGCCAGCTGCCTGTTCGTATTGTCGCCGTCATACTGACCAGGGGCAGTTCATGGTCTTCCAAGAGATAGACGACCATCCCGTTTTTGAGCACCACTCGATCCGCATCCGGCGGGATGAACTCGACCGTCTTGAACGTCATCTGCCTGGGATCGCCCAGCGCCATCTTGGCTGCACAAGCGCTGAGCGCCGGGAGCAGAATCGAGACGATCAACAAACAGACGACCGTTGCGCTACGCCTTACCCCTAACCCCTCACCCCTTACGCGCTTCCTCACGTTCCTCATCGCGCCACCTCACGTTGCGACACCGTCGCAACTTTTTTCTCGCCGGTCTTCTTCACCAGCGTGGCCACTGTTCGGTTCGATTTCGTGAAGTACTCTGTCGCCACACGCTGGATATCCGCCGTCGTTACCACTGCGATTTTGTCCCGAGCCTTTAACGCGTAGCGCCAATCCCCCGCTACCGTCTGAAAAAGCGCCAATTGAGAAGCCAGGCCCCCATTCGATCGGAGCGCCCGCACTAAATCGGCATCCAGGTTATTCAGCACTTTTTCCAGCTCTTTGGCGGAGACCGGCTCCATCTTGAGCCGTTCGAGTTCGGCATAGATAGCCGCCTCGACTTCAGCCGTCGTATGGGGCGCAAGCGGTGTGGCGCTGAGCACGAACAGGTTCGGAGCACGGACCCCTGGAAAGTTCGAATCGGAGCTCACCGAAGCGGCAATCCGTTTCTCGCGGACCAGACTCGTATAGAGCCTGGAAGTGACTCCATCACTCAATACCGCATCGATCACATCGAAGACATAGTCGTCGGAATGGCCCAACGCCGGTTTATGAAACCCGATAACTAGAGACGGTTCGGCATCGAATTCCACCTCGACTCGGCGTTCTCCCCGTTGAGGCGGTTCGACGGTGACAGGCTGCGACTGTGGAAGCGAAGCCGGTATCTGGCCGAACGTCTGCTCGATCAAGGCCATGACGTCCTTCGGATGAATATCTCCCACAATCGCAATCGTCGCATTGCCTGGACCGTAATGGGCCTTGAAGAAGGCTTCGGTGTCGGCCGGCGTGAGCGAGAGGATGTCCGACTCCCAGCCGATCGTCGGAATACCATATTGATGGGCGCGGAAGGCTGCCGAGGTGAAGGTTTCATACAACAGTCCATTGGGGCTGTCGTCATTCCGCATCCGCCGCTCCTCCATGACTACTCCGCGCTCTTTGTAGAATTCGCGGAGGACCGGATGCGCCATGCGATCGGCTTCGAGCGCAGCCCACAGCGGCAGACGATTCGCCGGAAGGCTGATCATATAGCGGGTCAGATCCTTGCCGGTCGCGGCATTGAGCCCGACCCCCCCATGGCGTTGATAGAGGAGAGCCATCTCATTGCCCGCCACGAACTGTCCTGCCTTTTCTTGCAGTTCCGTAAATCGTTTCTGCAGTTCCTCGACAGCGGCCCGATCCTCGGAACTGGCCGGCCTCTCCGGACTCTTCCGTGCGAGGTCTCGTTGCCGCTGCTCCAGTTCAGTGCCCACTCGATACCATTCTTCGAGAATGGGACGTTCTTTTTCGTAATCCTTCGTCCCGACCGTCCTCGTCCCCTTGAACGCCATATGTTCGTAGAGATGCGCCAGGCCGGTTTGCCCCACCTGCTCGTTGACTCCCCCGACCTTGAAGGTCATGTTGAGGGAAACCACCGGCGTCTGATGCCGCTCAACCATGAGCACGGTCAACCCGTTTGCCAGTTTTTGTTCCACCACACGATCCGCCAGCCCGGACGAGGCGGCAAGCGGCAGATCGAGGCCGAGACTAGAGACGAGCAGGAGGAGGCATATCGTGAAGCGTGAAGCGTGAAGCGTGGCGAGGGTAGAATACCTTTTGTCGAGAAAGAAACCCCAATAGCTCATAGCGGTCCTCCGTGGCTGACGTCGTTTCACGCACGTCGCTTGAGTCGTCATATAAATAGCTCCATGAGTTGTTCAGGCCGTTCGATAAACCAGTCCGGCTTGCAGGCCGCCATTTTCTCCCGATTCCCCATACCGTACCCGACTGCGCAAACACGAATGCCGGCATTATGCCCGCCGTTGATGTCGTTGGTGCTGTCCCCGACGAGCACGGTCTGTTCTTTTGATACATGCAATTGCTCCATCACATGCAACAGCATGCCCGGCTCCGGTTTCAACCCAAACCCGCGATCGCCTCCGACGACGTACTGAAAATGATGTCCCCCCAGTCCCTGGAGAATCACGTTGGTGTACTCGATCGACTTATTGGTGGCCACCGCCTTCCGCTTGCCTGCGAAATGCGTCAGCATCTCTCCAATGCCGGGATAGAATGTCGTGCGGTCGAGGCAATGGGCCAGATACTGGCCTCTGAACACCCGCAAGGCCTCGTCGAAGGTGACCCGGCTGCTCTCGCCAACCGACAAGCGCAATAATTGCTTCACTCCATCTCCCACAAATCCAAAGATTTCCTCAACTGGACGCTGCGGCAGTCCCAGCTCAGCCAATGTGAAATTCACCGACGCGGCAATGTCCCATTTGGACTCGATAAGCGTCCCATCCAAATCGAAGATCAGCAGTTCGACCGAGGTCTTTCCCATCATTATTTCGCCTCTCGTAACTCACCCTGCAACGATCCGAGACGGTCTCGCTTCGTCGGGTCGGTTTCCTTCACCCAGGCTTCGCGCACGAAATTCACCATCCGCTTCTGCCCCACGTGAGGAGGAAGCATCGGCTCAACGATCCTCCATCGATTCTTGATGGCTTTCACGCGAAACCGAACCTCTTCCGTCTCAGTCCCTTGGACGAAACCGGCGGTTTCAAAATACACCGAGCCGATGACCTGAAAGGTAACCGGAATCACGACTTCCAGGCTATCGATCACTTCCCATTGGCGATACTGCTCTGCCACCACAAAGCCTCGCGTTACGACGACATGCCCCCACGCCGGTTCCTCACTCCAGCCCGTATAAGACGCGACCGTTTCGAGCGACATGGCATCAAGCCTGGCCCCCTTAGAATCGAGCGCCAGATATCGTTTCACCACATCAGCCGGTGAATGCTTGAGCGATCCGGTCTGCGCCGACGCGATATTCCAGACAAACAGCCAGCCTATCAAGATGACGAAAGCGGCCAGACGGGTTGACATGCGGCTGCTCATGACGCAATCCGGTGAAGTTTCATGGCATTCGTGCCGCCTAACTGTCCTGCCACGGTCCCGGACAAAAACACGACGCAGTCGTTCGATCCGGCCAATGTTTCTTCCACCAGTCGATGCTCGACCGCATGAACGCGATCGTCTGGATCCTGAATTCTGGCCATCAGCCGCGGAAGCACGCCCCAGTAGAGCGCCATTCTCCGCCGCACGAGATCGTGCGGGGTGAAGGCGACAATGGGGGCCACCGGCCGCTGTTTTGAGAGCAACCTGGCGGTCGCACCGGACTCGCTGAACGTGGCAATCGCCGCCGCCTGCGTCGTGGCCGCAGCCGATGCAGCAGCCTCGCACATCGCCTCAGAAATCGAGCCCTGCCCACGACCGTCTGAACGTTCGACCGGCGCCCTGTTCAGAAGCACAACCTCACCCTCTGCCACACGAACGATACGATCCATCACCTGCACCGATTCAACCGGATATTGTCCGCGGGCGGTTTCCGCTGAGAGCATGACTGCATCGGTGCCGTCGAAAATCGCATTGGCGACATCGGAAGCTTCCGCCCTCGTCGGGCTCGGATGCTGGGTCATCGACTCGAGCATTTGCGTCGCCGTAATAACCAGCCGGCGATGCTGATTCGCCTTCGCAATGATCCGCTTCTGGAGAATCGGCACGACTTCCGGCCCCATCTCCACTCCAAGATCTCCCCGTGCAATCATGACTCCGTCTGCTTCCTCCAACAACGAGTCTAACGCAGCGATGGCTTCAGCCCGTTCGATCTTCGCGATAATCGGCTGGTCTCCCCCGCACTCCGCCACCAGACGCCGAGCCGCTTGCACGTCTTCAGGCCCACGCACAAACGAGAGTGCCATATAATCCACCCCTTCTGCGACGCCGAAACGAATATCCTTTCGATCCTTTTCCGTGAGCGGTGACGCACTGATCGTGGTGCCGGGCAGATTGATTCCCTTATGAGACATGATCCGCCCGCCGGTCTTGACTCTGCACTCGACCGCCCCATCGCTCACGACAGTCACGAGCAGTTCAATCAGCCCGTCGTCGATCAAGACTCTGGCTCCTGGCCGCACGTCTTGAGCCAGCTGCGGATAGGCCACCGGGATCTCCAGGAGCTTCGAAGGGGCCGTGGTCTGTCTGCCGATCTGGCCGCCAGACCGGAGCATGCCCCCGATGAGCCTGATCCGCTGTCCTGCCGTCACCTCGACTCCTATTCCATCGAGATCGCCGACCCTGATTCGCGGCCCCTGTAAATCTTGAATGATTGCAACCGGGCGCTGCAGGCGCTCCGCAGCAGCGCGGATCGAGGCGATTGCCGTACGGTGCGAGTCGTGCGTGCCATGAGAGAAGTTTAGACGAGCCACGTCCATCCCGCTGTGAATCAGCCGTTCGAGTATGGATGGTTCGGCGCTGGCCGGACCGATCGTGCACACAATTTTAGCTTTTCGCATGAAGGAAGGATCACCGTGAACAGGCGTTTATATCGTGTATATCTTGGAACACCCAGGCTCGTACGCTTGATGACCTTGTATGTCCACATTCTAGCAAACGGGTTCCGGCGCCGCAAAGCATCTCTGCCATTCGGCTGACTCTCACACATTGACCAGCATCAAAACCACGTGCTACGGTCTTCTTCCAAGATTGTACCGAGGAGCCTGGCGAAGGATCTCGATTGCAATGAGTCGACGGTGGATCATCAGCGTCCTACTCCTCTGGGGTCTCCTTGCCTCGCTTCCCCATGGGCTGCTGACGGATAGCCTGCCCTCCACCTGGCTTGTCGACCGGGCAGAGGCATTAGAATCAGCCCTTCCTGCAACGACCCCGGATCGACTTCCGGCTGCCCCACTCATACAGCAAAAGCAACCCGCGCCTCAGAAGGTCTACGACCTATTGGCGCAACTCCAAGCCCGGTCTGGCAAACCCTTGCCAGGCTATGTCGGAGGGCGCGAGTTCCAGAATCGCGAGCGCCACCTTCCCTCAGGCCACTATCGCGAGTACGATGTGAACCCCAAAAGACGCGGCCGTTCGCGGGATGCGGAACGGATCGTGATCGAGCAAGACACCGGCAGGGCCTACTATACCGGCAACCATTACCGAACGTTCATGCCCTTGAATGAGACACCATGACTCCAAAACACACCGTGACATTGACCTCATATCTCCAATCGACGAAGGCCCCCTGGACCTCATTGCTGATGGTCACAGCCGGGCAAAGCGCCGAATCGCTGGTGCGCCCACCCACCGGGTTGGCGCTGAAGATCGTCAAGGGCGGTCACTGTAAGACGCCGGCAAATCTGTTTGCAGAATTCGCACGGGCATTGGGGTTCCCCGACTACTTTGGCCACAACTGGGACGCGTTGGAGGAATGTCTGACCGATCTGGAATGGCTGCCGGCCAAGGGCTATATTCTGCTCATCACCGAAGCGGCCCATCTATTGCCCGATGACGAAGAAGAGTATGAAACCTTCCTAGAGGTCTTGCGTGATGCGGGAGAAGCCTGGGGAAGCGGACAGGCGGGAATGGGCGCGCGACAAGCCACGCCCTTTCATGTCCTGTTCGCTGTATCGGAGGGGGAGAAAGCCAAACGGGCCCACTGGAGAATGAAAGAAATGAATGTGGAACCGGTTCGGAAGGCGAATCGGCGCCAGCGGTCTCTCAAACCTAAACCTTCACGCTCCTAGCATGAGTTGATAACGAACCTGTCGCTCCATTAGAGTATGAATCGGGCCAAGGCGATGGACCAGCTTCAGGATGGCCAAACAGGCCATCCGCTTCGTGTGTGGTCTGTCTGGTTCATCTGGGTTGTGTTGTTTATCTGGTTAGTTTAGTTCAACCAAAAAATCCGAAGGAAAGGAATCAGCATGGGACTCATGGATCAATTAGGACAAGCAGCGGGCGGGATGATGGGTGGACAGGCGGGACAGAACCCTCTGTTGCAGGCTGTCACGAGTTTGCTCGGACAGAATAGCAGTGTGGGAGGATTGGCCGGTATCGTTCAAGCTTTCCAGAAGAACGGACTCGGCGACATTGTGAACTCCTGGGTGAGCACAGGCCAAAATCTTCCTGTCACACCGGATCAGATCAAGCAGGGCCTGGGGGGTGATTTTCTGAGCCAACTGGCGGGCAAAGCCGGCGTCTCTCCCGATGCCGCGAGCACTCAGCTGTCTAGCTTGCTGCCAGACCTCATCGATAAAGTGACGCCGAACGGCAAGATTGAAGCCGGCGGGATCGACCAGTTGCTCAAGATGTTTCAGGGGAAAATGGGAGCCTAACTTCCGGCAGATCGACAAGAAGAGGCGCCTGTCCCGCGGAGAAGTGCAGAAGACAATCAAGCCGCGTCGCCAGAATGCGCGCTGGTATGAATCGATGCCTGCCAGCGAGCTTGAACATGGTGGCGATGAAGGACGCAAATTCCATGCGTTTCCCGAGCATCGTCGAGAGGCGCCTTCTCGCCCACCAGCTCAACTTTCCCTTCTTGCCGGCACCACGAACAGATAATCCTCATCGTTGGTATCGTACCTCTCCAGAGTTTCCAAGAATGCAAACCCAAGGCCCAATTCGATTGGTAACATGAATCGGTATATTTGCAAGGGATTACGAAATGTCCCTATCTCGCGACGAAACAGTCCATAGCAAATCGTGCCGAGAATCGTATTGTCCAGACACTTTTTTGGCTCCAACCGCCTGATTGCACCGCATGGACATCCCCTTTCTTGACCGAGGCCCGACTGCGTGGTACTGTGCGCCCCCATTATGAAAACGACTCGTTCTGCCAAGCTATTTGCTGACGCGCAGCAGTTGATCCCCGGGGGTGTAAATAGCCCGGTCCGCGCCTTCCGTTCCGTCGGAGGCCAACCCCGGTTTATCAAGCGCGCCAAAGGCGCCCGCCTCTACGACGTCGATGGGAACAGCTATCTCGACTATGTCCTCTCATGGGGTCCGATGATTTTGGGCCATGCCGCTCCCTCCGTCATCAGCACGATCAAAAAGGCTGCTGCAATGGGAACCAGTTACGGGGCGCCGACCGAACTGGAAGTCACACTCGCCCGCATGATCCGGGACGCGTTCCCCTCGATGGAAAAGGTTCGACTCGTCAGCTCCGGCACCGAGGCGGTCATGAGTGCCATTCGCGTAGCCCGTGGCTTTACGAAGCGAGACAATATTCTCAAGTTTGAAGGCTGCTATCACGGCCACAGCGATTATTTGCTGGCAAAGGCCGGTTCAGGTTTGGCCACCTTGGGGATTCCGGATTCGCTGGGAGTCCCGGCTGACTTTGCAAAGCACACCTTGACCGCCCCGTACAACGACATCCGGGCCGTGCAACAGATCGTCAAGGAACAGCGGGACACGTTGGCCTGCATTATTCTGGAACCGATCGCCGCGAATATGGGCGTCGTGCCCCCAGCACCGGAGTTTCTTTCGTCGCTCCGCCGGCTCACCTCGGAAAATAACATCCTCCTGATTTTCGACGAGGTCATCTCCGGCTTTCGCGTCACATACGGGGGAGCCCAAACGCTCTACGGCATCACTCCGGATTTGACGGTGCTGGGGAAAATCATCGGCGGGGGATTGCCGGTCGGCGCCTACGGAGGGCGGAAAGAAATCATGGATCTGATCGCGCCGTTGGGGCCGGTCTATCAGGCTGGAACGTTGTCAGGAAATCCGTTAGCCGTGTCTGCTGGCATTGCCACGCTCAAACAACTCAAATCCCGCGGGGTCTACAAGAAACTGGAAGAGAAATCGGTGGCCCTGGCCAAAGGAATTGGAGAGGCTGCGAAAAAAGCGGGTGTACCGCTCACGCAAACCAGAGTCGGTTCTATACTCGGGGCCTTCTTTACGTCAGAGCAGGTGGTGGATTGGAATACCGCGAAACTGTCGGACACGAAACGATACGGGCAATTCTTTCATGCGATGCTGGAACAGGGGGTCTACCTGGCCCCCTCTCAATTTGAAGCCGCCTTCCTCTCGACCGCTCATTCAACCCGCGATATCGAATACACGATCAAGGCCGCGCATTCCGCGATGAAGAGCCTCTAATCGTGTCGCTCGTGAATCTCATTTGATACAGTTCTGGATCGTTTCAGATACAGTGTGGCAATCCTGTGGAAGCTGTTCAAAACGACCGGCCAGCAAGGCCGCAGCGAGTGAAGACCGGAGGCGTACTCAGTTTTCCATGTGCGAAGCTGGCAGGATGCTCAAAACGAGTTCATTGCTAGGCCGCAACGAGCGACAGGCTGAGGCGTACTTTGAGTACGTTGAAGCCTTGAGCGAAGTGAGAACGACGCAAGGAACCGTTTTCAGCATCCTGCCTATTCGTCGTCCTCGTCTTCCGCGTCCAATACCTCCTGCCTTTTCTGCTCTTCCATCGCGTTATGCAGGAGCATGCGGACAAACATCGAATAGAGCGAGCCTTTCTCCAGCGTCCCGCCTGGAGGAATGGCGATCTTGCCTTCCTTAATCATGCGATCCATCCAGACCTTCTGATCGGGTGCGATCAAGATCGGAATCTCGATCAGCCCCACACGTCCCATCATATCCATAGAGTCCTCCGTGAATCGTAGATCGTCCAAAGAGCTTATGGCCTATGGCATATAGCTCTGAAATCTGAAAATCTGGAGTCCCATCTTGGCCATTAGCTATCAGCTATAAGCCATACGCTCTTGTACGCTATAACAGCATGCGGCTTTTTACATTGTCAATCAGACCGCTCTGGCATGGACTGTGCGTTCCCGCGAACATCATGGCACGAGGTCGAACCGCTTTCGCATCACTCATCGTCATCGGCTGCATCCTGGTCTTTCCCCATCAAATCCCGGCACAACAATCCACCGCCCCACCTTCATCACTCTCCACAAGGCCCTTGGCTGCTGAGTCATCCGAGTCAGAGCTTCGCCCATCCTGCGACCTCTGCAGAAAACCAGACGCAAGGGCAGAAAACAGCATCAAGCCCTATCGCCTTCGCCGTGAGAAAGGATTGCGTCCGCACAAGAGCGCGAAGGGAACCCATCGCTCATTGGAGCAAAGCCTCAAGTCGACGTTGCCTCGCCGTCCACTGGTGCCCACAGAAGTTCAGGAACAACGGGATTCGCAAACAGGAGAGTCTACTGAGTAACAAGACCGTAAGCCCAAGTGGGGTTCTGTCCGAACAGGGTGTCAGCACCCATTGTTTGTTTTCTGTCAGAGGAAGCTGCCCGGAGTGGGCGACCCATGCGTCATTATCCTCAAATTCCAGCGGCAAATATCAAGACAGTAGCTTGCAGCAACATACGAACATTCGTATAATGGGAAACAAATGAAGGTCGCGTACTTCGTGGGCACGGCGCGGAAAGATCTGGCAGAATTCCCGGAGTCAGCGCGTCGACGTGCGGGGCACGAGCTATTCATGGTGCAAGTGGGGCGCGAGCCGGAAGATTTCAAACCAATGCCGGGCGTCGGGCCGGGTGCGTGCGAAATTCGTGTGCAGGATAAAGCCGGCGCGTTCCGTGTAATCTACGTGGCGAAGTTCATACATGCCGTCTATGTGCTGCACGCCTTCCAGAAGAAGACGCGGGAGACCGCGAAAGCGCACATCGATCTGGCAGCGAGGCGTTACAAGCTCATTGGAGAGGAGTCATGAAGCACACAAAAGCGCATATCGTCCGAGGAAGCGGGAATGTATTTCTCGACCTCGGCTTTCCCCCGCACGAGGCGGCCGTGATGCTGCTGCGCTGTGAGATCGCCGAGGCATTACGAAAGTGGATAGACCGTGAAGGGTTGACGCAAGCCCGGGCGGCCAAGCGCCTCGGTGTGGTGCAACCACGCATCTCCGAGATCACGTGTAACAAAGTGGACAAGCTGTCCCTCGATTACCTAGTAAGCCTCTGCGCGAAGGCCGGGCTGTCGGTTACGGTCAAGTCGGCGGCGTAGCTGACCGAGCGAACCACCGCTCCAGACGGCGGACGATTCGAAAAGAGAAGCTAGCCTCTCTTTCATGCATCCAAGACTATAAAGAGACCCAATCGTCGTAAGCGGGCTTTGAGAGGCACGGACGAGATACTGGCTGATTACGGCTTCGACTATGCGAGGGCTCGATCCAATCGGTTTGCCGACCGCATGAAGAACGGTGCGCTCCCTGTGATCTTAGATCCGGAGTCGCAGCAGCGTTCGGCTCCTCGAAAACTGTCAACGCATTCCTTCGCTCCGTTATCGCAACGCTGCCAGTCCGTGTGGACAAGCGAGCGAAGGCCGGCTGACAATCAGCTGGGCAGCGAGTCATCGGACAAGCTGCTGAACTCCTATAGTCATTGAAGAATCATCCGAACAAGTAGTGATCAGCCGCCGCCAGGAATTCAGAATGCCCCCGTTTCCGAGTTCATACCTTTCGTCATTCCTTCGCGACCCACCTTCTTGAGGACGGATACGATATTCGGACAGTCCAAGAACTGTTTGGACCAAGGACATGACGACGACAATGATCTATACGCATGTACTGAATCGAGGTGGACGCGGTGTCTGCAGCCCTGCGGATCGGTTTGGGTGAGCCGACCGTTGGACTTCCGTCAGCCAGAGATAGGCTGCCAGGCCAGCGGTC
>JAABQN010000037.1 GCA_011391455.1 Nitrospiraceae bacterium | reverse complement strand
AGAGAACGGGACTGGGAAGGAACTTGTGGCCAGGGCCATCCATCTGCAGAGCGCACGAGCCAGTCGACAGTTTGTCGCGGTGAACTGTGCCGCCATCCCGGAGACCTTGATCGAAAGTGAGCTGTTCGGACACGAAAAGGGCTCCTTCACCGGTGCAACATCGATGAAGCGAGGACAGTTCGAGCAAGCGGACGGGGGCACGCTGTTTCTCGATGAAATCGCCGATATGAGCCTGAGCACCCAAGCAAAAGTACTGCGGGCGCTACAGGAGCAGCAATTCACTCGTGTCGGTGGGACCAAGCTCATGAAGGTCGATGTTCGGGTGTTAGCCGCCTCCAATAAGGATTTGATCAAGGAAATCGAAAAAGGCACGTTTCGCGATGACCTCTTCTACCGGCTCAACGTGGTGCCGATCGTCGTGCCACCGCTCAGGGAGCGTCGAGAAGACGTCCCGTTGCTCGTTCGCCACTTCATGAAGGTCCATGCGGAAGAGCAGGGGTTACGGATGAAAGAGATTTCGCCGGAGGCAATGGCGGTGTTTCAACAGTATGACTGGCCGGGGAATATTCGGGAACTGCGCAACCTGATCGAGCGATTGATGATCATGGCGCCAGGGCCCGTTATCGAAGCAGCCCAAGCAGGCCTCTCCTTACAGGCTCGTCCGGGTGGGCCGGCAACCCAGTCAGTAGCACCAGCGGCCAATCCCATCTTTACGCAGTCGTATGACTCACTCAGGGACGCCCGCAATGCCTTTGAAAAAGACTATATCGCGCGAAAGCTCCGTGAACATCATTGGAACATTTCTCGCACGGCGGAAGAGCTGAAAATCGAACGAAGTCATCTGCATCGGAAAATCAAGCTACTGGATGTAGAGATGAGACCGGAAGCTTAGGGGGATGGCGAGACAGCTAGGATGGTCTCTATGCTCGCAGAGCCCCCACGATAAAACGGTGGTCGCTCGATGCGCGCAGTGGAGACCATCCCAGCCGCCCCGCCTTAGCAGGTGGAGGTGGAGCCTACCACTGGCTCCTTTTACAAGCAGTCCCGCCTCGGCGAATGTCATCCCTTAAATAGCCTCGTGCTTGTGCGTTGACCTCTGCAACAGCCCTCCGCTAAGATGCGCCCTCCTATGACGACCTATCGAGATGCCGGAGTCGATATCGATGCGGGCGACGAGTTCGTCGACCGGATTTCGCCATTGGTGCGATCCACGTTCCGGCCGGAAGTCCTGACGGACCTTGGCGGGTTCGGCGGGTTGTTTCGGCTGCAGGCCCATCGCTATGCCGAACCGGTTCTGGTCTCCGGCACCGATGGGGTCGGAACGAAATTGAAAATCGCCTTCCTCACGGATCGTCACGATACCGTCGGGATCGATCTGGTGGCCATGTGTGTGAACGACATCGTGGTCAGCGGCGCCGAACCGCTGTTCTTCTTGGATTACTTCGCAACGGGAAAGCTTGCCGTCCCCAAGGCTGAGTCCGTGCTTAAGGGGATTGCCGAGGGCTGTCGCCAGGCCGGCTGCGCCTTGATCGGCGGAGAAACTGCCGAGATGCCTTCCTTTTATGCGGAGGGCGAGTATGACCTTGCAGGGTTTGCCGTCGGAGTGGTGGATCGGCCCAAGATCATCGATGGCCGCAGCATCGTGCCGGGCGATGCCATCATTGGATTGGCTTCGACCGGTCTTCATAGCAACGGCTATTCACTGGCGCGTCGTGTCTTGTTGGATCAGGCAAAACTCAGCATGACCAGTCGCTTGCCTGAGATCAATCAGCCTCTGGGAGACGTCTTGCTGACTCCGACCAGAATCTATGCCAAGCAGATTCTCACATTGATCCAAGAGTCTCCCATCAAGGGCATTGCCCATATCACCGGTGGCGGCATCACCGAGAATCTCCCGCGAGTGTTTCCGTCAGGCGTGCGGGCACAGGTGCAGCGGAGCGCCTGGTCCGTGCCGCCTATTTTCCAGGCGATTGCACGGCTTGGACAGGTCGAGCGTGAGGAGATGTATCGTGTCTTCAACATGGGAATTGGATTGATTCTCGTGGTGCCGGCGTCAACCGCCCAAGCTGTCGTGGCGCGCGCTACGGCATTGGGCGATCCGGCCTGCCGAATCGGGACCATCGTGTCATCGACCGGCAACGTGCCATTGGTGGAGTATGTCGACTAAGCGGCCGGAGGCGCTGCGAGTCGCCGTGTTGGCATCCGGGCGCGGATCGAATCTTCAGGCGGTCATCGACGCGATCGAAGCGGGAACGGTTCAGGCGAAGATCGTCTCCGTCATCAGCAATAAGAAAGATGCCCCGGCATTAGAACGAGCCAGCCGACAGGGACTCTCCAGCCTCTTCGTCGACCCAAAACCCTATGCAGGCAGACCCGATAGTCGTGAGGCCTACGATCGCGAGCTACTCGATGTGCTTCGACGACACAATGTGGAGTTGGTGTTATTGGCCGGGTACATGAAGATCGTGACAAAGGTCCTCGTGGAGGCCTTTGCGAATCGCATGATGAACATCCATCCGTCCCTGTTGCCCTCCTTTCCAGGGTTGGATGTGCAGAAGAAGGCGATCGAGTGGGGCTGCAAACTTGCCGGATGTACCGTCCACTTTGTGACCGAAGGCGTCGATGAAGGGCCGATCATTCTCCAAGCGGCAGTTCCAATTCTCGATGACGATACTTCCGACACCCTGGCCGCTCGAATTCTCGAACAAGAACATAAGATCTATCCTCGAGCCGTTCAACTTTTCGCCGAGGGCCGGTTACGGGTTGAAGGGCGACGCGTATTCATTGAGGCTGGAAAGCCGGACGGGCAAGCTGTCATCAGCCCATCGTGACGTTCGTGGAAATTGAGCTTCCTGCTGGAGAGTGGGAAGCCGGTTGTGTATAATGCGACTTCACGGGGACGCGAGCATCTCCTCCCCGTTCTTCTACGCGGGGCGAAATCCGCGGCAATTTCGCCCCGGGAATCTCCGCGGATTGCGACAATTGCCGCTCACGTTTCCGCTATGTTTCAGAGTTCTGAGACTCAGCACTCAGAACTGAGAACTCAAAACTGCTTCTGCGTGGGGGGCTAGCTCAGTTGGGAGAGCACTACGTTCGCAACGTAGGGGTCGGGGGTTCAACTCCCCTGCCCTCCACCAGCCTTCGCTAAAGCTTCGGCTGGCTTGCCAGCCTGACGAGGCTTTCGCGAAGGCTGCCCCCCGAAGCTTTAGCGACGGTCTCAGACTGTGTTTCTTTCTCCTATTGCGCCTCTCTTCGGTTCCTTCCTACAATAAGCTCCCTGCGAGGCCCCGATACCCTTCTCGGTTCCCCCCTCCCGTCGCTTCCCTTTGCACTGAACCGTTAATTACAACGCTGGTCCCCCCCAAGGGCTAAGCCTCCCCCTTATGAGGGCCCCCTTATGAGGGATAGACGGTTTCTCTCAGGCATGTGAATCTCTCATTACTATCGGAGACCATCATATTTCCATCGGAGGTCATCATGCACATGCAAAGAAAGTGGAGTAGTGGCGTTCTGTTCAGTCTCCTCTTCACCTTGGTGCTGACTGCCTGTAGTAGTGGCGGTGGAGACAGTGCTACCCCGGTGGTCCCTGCTGGCACCGCCGAAGGCCTGTGGACCGGCACGCTCACTCACCCCCCCCCCCTGAACGGCCAACGCACCGTCAAGGGGGCCGTTCTCGACGATGGTACCTACTGGTTTCTGTATTCTACGGTTGCTGACCCCGCACTCGTGGCGGGTGCGCTGCAAGGAGACAGCAGCACGCTAAACGGCACCTTCGCCTCGTCGAACGGGCTAGATTTCAACAACGAGTTATTGACGATAATTGATCCTGTCACCCTAACGGCCCCCTATGTGATGCAGCAGAATCTGAGTGGGACGGTGACGTATCCGGGGGGAGTAGGGACATTCACCAGCACGTTCGATCCTGAGTATAATGTGGTCCCTGTTTTCGCCAACGTCGCAGGCACCTATGAAGGATCGGTATTTGGTTTCGCGCACACTATTACGGTCGATCCCTCAGGTGCCATCACCGTGACGACGACAGTAGGAGATCAAAGTAGCCCAAGTGGTATCGAACTGGGGTGCGACTTTAACGGCTCCTTGTCCACTCGGCCGCAAGGGAATGTGTACAATATCTCCTTCACACCTTCGAACGCGTGTATCAATGCGAATTTACTGGGGCGGACATTTACGGGGGTGGCATTTTTTGATGCCACCGCCACCAAGATCTACGTTCTGGCGCTGCATAGGAGGGTCAGCCCCTTTTACCCCTATGTATTCCCCTTCACGGGCACCAGACCTTAGGAAAGAGCTAGGAACGCGATTCGTTTCGCCCCATTCAAGAAGCCTGGTTGTTCGGTGAAATTTGGTGCCGCCGTGGGAGTGGCGGATGAGAAAATCGCGGTAGTGGGCAGGCTTATCTCTTAGCGTTGGCACGCTTGGAGTCAGCCTGCGTCGCTCTCAACGGCACCCGAATCGTGGGGCAAAATAAATCAGGTAGCGGGTGCCCTCCACCAGCCTTCGCTAAAGCTTCGGCTGGCAAGCCAGCTTTACGAAGGCTGCCCCCGAAGCCTTGGCGAAGGGGGGAAAGCCTCTCCTCTATTGACGCCGCCGGATAAACTCCTTTGGCTGTTTTTCCGTTGTTGAACCCCCGACCGGGGGATTCGAAGGGGGTATGCCCTCTTATGAGACGCTACGTGGACTTACTCTGCTCATCTCCTTTGCGCCTCCTTTGACTCCCTCCTATCTGGTCGCGCTCGCGTTCGTAGCCCACGGCGATGTAGTACAGCGCGTGATCGAAGAACTGGCCGAGCAGGTGTAGCAGCTCCAGCTCCCCGTGTAGTTCCATGGCGCTCTCGGAAAGACCTTCGCGCTGGACGAAGGCGCGCACATGCTCCTTGGTGGCGGTGATGGCCCAGTAGACGTGGCTGTAGGCCACGCCCTGCCGGGCTCGCGCCGCGCCTAGCTCGGTGTATCGCCGCTCCACCTGGGTCTCGGTCTTGTCCTGCAGCCAGTCACACAGGTTGCGGTAGATCTCGCGGGTGCGGGCTTGGAGTTCGGTCGCCGGGACTTTGTGCAAATCACTGCACCGGGGAGAGTTCCAAACCTGCTCGCTGAGCTCGCGGGAAAGCTGTTCGGTGTGACTCTCAATAAGCTTCACCAATCGGACGGCCAGCATGCTCACCTCAAGTTTCGGCTAAGAAAATGGGAGCGCACTCCAACAACAGAGCGGCTCCCGCTTGACCCTGCGCTGCACTTTATGGACCCACTGTCCAGATGTCAATACATTTATGGTGAGGAGAAGGTCGGCTTCTTCATCTCCGATATACCACCGTAACTCGATCGAGAAAGTCGATGAGTTCGGCGGTATGCCGTCGAATCGCGTCCCGGTCTTCGCGCGCCGCCGCTTGCTCCAGGGCGGTTCCCATCGTACTGATCGCATCGAACCCGTATCCTCCTCCGTCCCCCCTCATGCGATGACCGATAAGTTGAATCTGTGCCAGGTTATTTTCTTCCAACGCGGTTTCGAGAGTCTCCACGTCACGTCGACGATTCTCTAGAAATCCTGGGACGATCGCTTCAAGGCCTTGATCGATGTACAGGATGATGCCGTTCTCGGCGTTTCTGTTCGATTTTGTGGTCATGAAGTATGTCGTCCTTTACAAGCCCGGAGAACTTCCAGGAGGGTGTGCTTCTTGATGGGTTTGGTCATATGGGCATCGCAGCCAGCTTCGAAAATCTTGACTCCATCCCCTTTCAGAGCCAAAGCGGTCAAGGCAATCACCTGCGTGGGGGGGAGATCATGTTCCCGCTCCCAGGTCCGGATTGCTTTTGTGGCCTCATAACCGTTCATCACCGGCATCTGCATGTCCATCAAAATGAGGTCGTAGTAGCCATTCTTGAATCGCTCCAACGCGATGGCTCCATGATCTGCGATATCGAGGTGATAGGGAGTCTGTTTCAAATAGGACCGGATCAGCAGCTGATTGTCCGTAGAGTCCTCTACCAATAAAATGCGTAGTGCCCTGACATCGGTAGGAGCGGCGGGACCCGCTGCGGTTAAACCAGCCATCGGTTGTATCCCCCTGGAACGGTCGAGGGCGATGCTGACGGTCTGGAGCAGATCCGACCTCCTGATAGGTTTGATCAAATAGCCGCCCAGCCCTAGATCGTAGGTGCGGGCGATGTCGTCGGCCCAATGGTCGGAGGCCAGCATCACAATCGTCAGATCCTGGGGAGGGCTGTCTCGTCTGATCTCTTCGACCACTTGAAACCCATCCATTTCCGGCATGCGGCAGTCAAGAAGCACGAGATTGTAGGGTCGTCCAGAAGCAGCGGCTTGCCGCCATTCAGCAATAGCCTCGCGACCGGATCCAGTATCCATCACCTCTGCCCCTAAGGCAGCCAAAGTTTCTCGAAGGATCAGGCAGTTGGTGGCATGATCATCAACCACGAGAGTTTTGACCCCGTGAAGATTGAGTGGGACCATGTCGTGTGCAGGTGTGGGATTCTGATGCACCTCCAACTGCACACAGCAATGAAATGTGCTGCCATATCCAAGGGTGCTCTCGACCCAGATTCGCCCGTTCATGAGCTCAGCTATTTGCTTTGAAATGGTCAGGCCTAAACCGGTTCCTCCGTACTTGCGTGTCGTTGAAGGGTGCGCTTGGGTAAAACTTTCAAAAATAGAACCGAGCTTGTCGGACGGAATGCCGATTCCCGTATCGCTGACAGAAAATCTGAGGGCTCCCGGCGTGGGGAGTTCCGGATCCTGCATGACCTGCACCGTGACGGACCCGCTGTCGGTGAATTTGATCGCGTTGCCGATTAGGTTGATGAGGATCTGGTGTAGTCGGTTAGGGTCTCCGATCATCGCGCAGGGAACGTCAGGCGAAAGATGGCAGGCGAGTTCGAGGCCTTTTTCATTGGCCCGCATGGCGAGAATCTCGATGGCTTTTTCAAGCAAGTCACTCAAATCAAAGTCGGTTGATTCCAGCTCCAGATGGCCGACCTCGACTTTAGACAGGTCGAGGATGTCGTTGATCAGACTCAAGAGGTTTCCTCCGGCGCGGCGGAAAATGCGCAAGTACTTTCGTTGCTCAGGAGTCAGATCCGTTTCCCATAGCAGATCCGCCATCCCGATAATCGCGTTCATGGGCGTCCGAATCTCGTGGCTCACACTGGCGAGGAACTCGCTCTTGGCGCGGCTGGCCACCTCCGCGGCCTCTTTTGCGATCAGGAGTGTTTGTTCCGCTTCCTGACGCTCGAGAGCTTCGCGTTTCCGGCTAGCCCGCTCTTGTTTAAGCGCAGATTGAAGTTGCGCCGACGATGTTTGTGGCCGGCGCGATTTGGGTGGAGCCTTGTATCTGGAAGAGTTCGTGGTCCGGGGCATGGTCAGCGTACTTTTCGCATCAAGACCGTGGATGCCTATCTCTCACGCACCAATCGATCGTTAGTCTTCGTGGGAATGCGGGACGAGTGAGAGTGTGCCGGCTTGTTTGGCTCGATTGCGGCCTTCTTGCTTGGCTTGGTAGAGCGCTTGATCAGCCGCCTTGATCAAATCGGTGGGGGAACTGTTCCGGCTGGGGATCATACTGGCGAAGCCCGCGCTGATGGTGGTGCAGCCACCGTCGGAATGCGTAATGCCGAGAGCCTCAATTCGCTCCCGAAGCGTTTCCGCCACCTGTGCCGCTCCGTCCGTACGAGTACCGGGAAGCACAATCACGAACTCGTCGCCGCCGTACCGAGCAACGAGGTCTCCCGGTCTGTTGACGGCGCCGGAGATTGCTGCAGCAACCTGCCGAAGGCATTCGTCGCCAGACGTATGGCCGAGGGTATCGTTATAGGATTTGAACCGATCGATGTCGAGCATGATCAGAGAGAGCGGCGTCAATTCACGGACGGCACGGCGCCATTCCTGGTCCAAGAAGTCATCGAATTGCCGGCGGTTGGTAATACCGGTGAGACCGTCAAGACTGGACAGGCGCAGCAGCATCTGATTCGCCTCCTGGAGTTGACGCATGACTTCAAGGAGTTCCTGCTCCCTGGCCCGCCGCCGGTCGATTTCGTGGACCAGCCGCAACACTGATCGGACACGAGTCAAGATTTCGCTCTTGTTGATGGGTTTCCCGATGTAGTCGAGCGCGCCAGCGGCAAAAGCAAGTTGGAGATCGACGGGATCGGTCTTTACCGTGACCATCATGATGGGCGTGTCGCGGAACCGTTCGACCGCCTTGATCTGGCGGCAGGCTTCGATGCCGCTCATCTCCGGCATGACGATGTCCATGAGAATCAGATCGACTCGAGAGCCGGCAGCCTGCTTCCCGTCATCAAGCCCCAGAAGACGGAACGCGGCGGCGGCTGAGTCGGCGACCAGGAGATCGTCGTAGCCTGCAGCCGAGAGGATCGACTGAAGCAAGATGCGGTCGTCCGCCGAGTCATCAACGATTAAGATACCCATGTGTTGTCTATCCAGTGAGTAGGAGTTACGCGCTTGAAAAATCGTAGCAGTTAGTCCGGGTAAACTCCAGGATAAAGCTTTTTGACGCAATGTTGACAGATGCCGTGACTGAATTCGGCCTCGGAATGTTCGCCGATATACTCCTCCAACTGTTGCCAGAACCCGCCGTCATTGCGGATCTTTTTACAGGATGCGCAGATCGGGATGAGGCCTCTGAGGACTTTGACATCCCGTAGCGCTTTCTGCAGCTCATCATTGCTTCGACGGAGCTCCCCTTCACGCGCTTTGCGGCAGTCCATTTCCTTTTTCAGTGCCAGCGCGGAAGCGACGCGTGCCAAGAGTTCCACGCTGTTTACCGGTTTGGTAATGTAATCAATCGCTCCCGCCGCAAAAGCGGCTTGGAGATTCGAGTGGTCGTTTTTAGCCGTGACCATGATGATAGGAATATCGCTAAGGTGCGGTCGGCCTTTGATCTGGCGACAGGCTTCGACTCCATCCATCTCCGGCATCAAAACATCCATCAGAATCAAATCGATCCGGGTGGGTGGCTCCAGGCCGTCCATGTCGAGCATGGGAAACGCAGCCTTTGCCGAATCGGCGCTCAAAAGATCCGTATGGCCAGATTTTTCAAGAAATGCGCGGAGTAGTACCTGCTGATCCGGAGAATCGTCAACGATAAGAATGCCCATGTGGCTCCTGCCATGCGCGCGCACAAAATGTGCGTGCTATCACCTTTCAGTATAGCAGGCGCTGATTGGGCTATTGAAGCTTGGCGCGGACGAGGTCGCTGATCTGCTTGCCGTCTATAGGTTGGCCTGCCACACGAACCATCACGGCTTTCATCACCGCGCCCATCTCTTTCAGAGATCGAGCGCCGGTTTCCTGAATGACCATGTCCACGACGGTGGCGAGTTGATCGAGAGAGAGGGCTGGGGGGAGATAGGATTCAAGAATGGTGATCTCTTGTCGCTCTTTTGCTGCGAGTTCTGCTCGGTTACCTTTTTCAAACTGTTCAACCGATTCCCGTCGCTGCTTAATCATGGTCGTCATCACGCGGCTCATTTCGACATCGTCGAGATCCTTCTTGACCTCCAGTTCCCTATTCATCACGGCAGCCTTGATCATGCGAATGACGTCCATCCGCAACTGGTCACGGGCCTTCATGGCGAGCTTGAGATCTTCTGTCAGACGGTCGTGCAACGACATCGAAATCTCGTGGGTGAGAGAGCGTGGCTGGGGTGGAGAATACCCCTTCATTTGACGCCAGTCAATGCGTGGCCATCACTCGTACGGCGGTCTTCCATGCGTGGTTTTCGTGCCAAGCGTGGAGTATGATGGAGCCAAGGTCGGGTTGCGGATCGAAACAAGCCTGAGGAATGTTGGGAGGCCGGCCATGGCAAAGCGAGGCTCAGTGGTCCAGCTGATGATAGTCCTCACGGTGGCGGTTTTCGTAGCGAGTTGTGTGAATGCCACCAAGCAAATGCCGCCAACATTCAGTTTTCACCCCACACCTCTGGTATTACCGATTCCTGCCGACGTCCAGCGTGTGGCGGTGCTGTATCCACGTGGGGCACACCCTGATTGGTCCAACGCATATGGCCGCTTGGAAGGGGCGGCATTCCAACTCAAGACATTTCGCCCAAACCTGAGGATCATCGATCGTTCCCATATGCCGGCCATCGTCTCGGAGCAGCGACTTCAGATCGGGGGGCTTGTTGCTGAAGACAGTGCCGTCCGAATCGGACAGATGTTGGGCGTAGACAGCGTGTTGATCTATCGAATCGAAGGACCAACGGTACGCGACCGGTTCTTCGCGAGAGCGCATCGCGATCTTCCGTCTGTGACCATCACAAGCAAAATCATTCGAGTAGAAAGCGGGGAAGTTGTTTATCACAATGTGGTGACAGCGCGTGCAGATGAGGCCGAGGGATTCGGTTGGTCACTCTCAGACAACATCGACTACCACCGATGGAGCAGCGAGGCATTAGACCGTGGCATTATGCAGACGGTCTATGATTTACACCGGGCCTTTGATTAACCTTATGGAGACCAGAAGATGCGAATGAGTCATCGACTAAGCCACATGCATCAACGTGGGATCGCCATGGTCGCAGGTCTGTTCGTCTTCTCGCTGATCGCAGCTTGCGCCAGCGATCAATCCAAGCCCCTTCCGCAGCCGACTCCGGACCAAGTGCGCAGCCATGCAGACCGGGCCTTCGAGAAGCTCAAACAAGAGGAACAGGAACGAGCCGCCCAACCACCAGTGCCACGGTAGCAAATCCGGCATTCTATCGATTCGATTTGGGTAAGGCCCAGCCCACAAACTGGGCGACTGGCTTCACGAGCGGCAGCTCCCAGAGAAGTTGTTGGCGAGAAATGCTCGTCACTTGGCGCGCTTCATGGAAGGTTCCAAGAAGACATGACGAGACCAGCAACCGCAACAGGCCAGAAAGAAAGAAAACAAAAGGCAAATTAGAGATAGGGTGGAGAACAACCCCTCCCCACTCGATGCGGGAAGGAAGATGCTCAACCAACCAGCTCCCGAGCAAGGCTCCTACCGACCATCCTACGGCGTTGACTGTGCTATACAACGCAATGGCTTTCGCTCGTTCCTCCGGTCTGACCGAATCGAACACATAGTTTTGCAGCCCCAAGGCCAAGCCGGCCCAAATGACGCCGCCTAGAAAATTAACTGCCAACAGAAATCCTAGATTCGTGCTCACAAGATAGAGCATCGGCAAAAATGGCACCGTGAATCCGGTAATGGACAACAATGCTTTGTTTCCGAATCGATCTCCGAATTGGCCCCAGGCCTGCAGGGTAAGAAGTTGGCCGAGGAGACCGGTGGCCAACCATCCTCCATAACCGAGATATGACAGGTGAAGATCCTGTAGCATGTACAAGACGAAAAATGGGCCGGCGATCAACACAGACGCATGCATCAGGCCTGAGAAGAACAGAAAGCGGCGGAAGTCCTTCGTTGCGCTCTGCCGAAAAAAGCCGCGAAATCCTTGCTGCGCCTCCTGGTGGGCAGTCGGATGCAGATCTTGAACGGGTGACAAGGCCACTGCCGAGAGGATGCGAACACTTCCGGCCAAGGCAAAGATCAGCACGAATCCCCACCAAGCAGCGGTGGAATCTTGCCAGAGGCTCAACACCCAACCGGCTCCACAAAGCGCGAAGAAGCTGAGACCCGCGATAATTTTGGCTCGACGTGCGAAATAGGCGCCCCGTTCATGCTGATCGATCCAATCCGTAATCAAGCTATTCCAAGCCGGCGCGGTGAAGTGAGCGCAGGCAAAATACGCAGCGGCGCCGCCTACGACGAGCCAAGGCCCCCACTGCGGAAACGACAACGGTAGGAGCACGATGGGAATCCAGGCGAATGCTTGCCCGACGGTGCCGGAAAAAATGAGGGCTTTGCGATCGGGGAACCACTGTAATAACTTCACGGAGGCAAGTTGGGCTCCTGTCCCGATGAGTTGGGGCAATGCCGACAACACACTCAATTGAAAGGGGCTTGCTTGCAGGAGTAGAGCAAAGGCGGAAAGATATTGTTCCCCGCTGCCTTGCGTAATGGCCTGGCAAGCGCCATCTCTGAGGCCGTAGCGAAGACCTTGCTCGTTGGCGCTCTGCGCCTGGGAATTGCTTGGCACAGTCTCTTCCGAACGTCCGGATAACGTGGGATGCACAGAATCCTTTCCTGAAAGGAACCTCTGATCGAGAGTAGCATAACAGGGGCCCAGAGCGTACAGAGATGAGCCTCTTGGACAATCGGCGATTGACCGATTGCAGATCTCTCGTTACCATAACGGGGCGAGTGGACAACGGATCATGGTGGGACTTATGACGGAAGTCAGAATGAAAGGGATGCGGCTCTTGGCCAGCGTACTTGCTTGCCTGAGCATCATCGTTTCCGCCTGGCAGACAGTGGAAGCGCGGGATCCGTTTGCGCCGAAGGAACAAGCGACAACCGAAATCGATCCCACGCAGAGCCCGTCGTTCGACGAACAGAAAAAGGATATCCCTCAATCTCTGTTTACCTGGATCAGGATGGCCAAAGGGTATGACATGGAGTGGGATACGTTCGGACGGAACGGCTGGTACACGCAAGATCCTCGGCTGAAACCTATCGAGCCTGGATCGGTGTTTCATCGAAATATTCCCGCAATCTATATCGTGTTCGAATCAGCCCCCCTGGAAGATCCTGCCCAGTTCAGCGCACAATGGTTTCAGGAGGGAGAGAAGGGTGTCCTCTCATCCGTGCCGCTCGGCAAAGACACCTTGGAAGTGCCAGGACA
>JAABQN010000036.1 GCA_011391455.1 Nitrospiraceae bacterium | reverse complement strand
TCTGTTTGGTTGAACCAGACTAAATGCATAGACCGGACAGACCAGACAGACTAGATAGACCAGACAGACCAGATGAACCAGATCAATTCGTCTAACATGGCCTCCACGGTCCGCACAAAGGCCCGTCCCACGATTCACGAATTCGGCCTCATCCACGCGCTCCACCGACGGCACAGCCGCAGCACACCATCGGTGATTCGAGGGATCGGCGACGATGCCGCCGTCATCGCATCACAAGCCGGCCAATGGACAGTGCTGACGACCGACCTCTTAACAGAAGGGGTCCACTTCGACCTGCGAACCGCCACGATGGCTGATATCGGATTCCGCGCCGCAGCGGCGAACCTCAGCGACATCGCGGCAATGGGAGCCACCCCGCAATATCTGCTCGTGTCCTTGGCCATCCCTCGTAGAGATGTCGCCGCCCATGTTCACCAACTGTACCGAGGAATGATGGCCGCCTGCCGGCCACACCATGTGAGGCTTATCGGCGGAGATACATCGGCCTCAGACGGCGGATGGTTTCTCAGTCTGACGTTGACTGGAATAGTCACTCCCCGTAAGGCCCTCTTTCGGAGCGGCGCACGAGTGGGCGATGGCCTGTACGTGACAGGCACAATCGGCGATTCATTAGCCGGACTGAGGCTCTTGAACGAACCACCGCCCCGTGCAAACCGCCGACCACGCACTGCATCATTCTCAAATAGGCACCGGCAATTTCTGATCGGACGGCACCTGCGTCCCACCGCGCGCATCGAAGAAGGCCAGTGGCTCAGTGCCCATCGTTTCGCGACCTCCGCGATCGATATTTCAGACGGCCTCTCAGGCGATCTCCGCCACATCTGTGAAGAAAGCCATGTCGGAGTGGAGCTGGATTTGGGCTCACTCCCGGTATCGCCGGCCTGCCGCGCCTATGCAGCCGCTCGAAAGCTCGACCCAGTGGAACTCGCGTTGACCGGAGGCGAGGACTATGAATTGCTCTTTACCGCATCGCCAAGGCAGCGCCTGCGACTCGAACAATCAGCCGGCGAGCAAGGATTCTCCCTGACTTGCATTGGGGAAATTCACCCCTATCGTTTCGGGATGCAGACCCTGTCCCCTCAAGGCAAGCGATGCCGGTTGGCGAACCGCAGCTACGAACACTTCAGATAACCGGCTTCATCCACGACGACCATGGCCAAGATCCCTTCATTTCGATCGCTCCTGAAACAGGTTCTTCATTTGCAGGAATCGCCGCAGCGAACGGCTCTGGCCTTCGCCATCGGAGTCTTCATTTGTTTTTCTCCGGCCTACGGGCTACACACTGTCTTGGTGTTCTTCTTCGCCTGGGCATTGGGCCTCAACTTTCTCGCACTCATGGCAGGCGCCTTTCTCAACAACCCCTGGACCGTGGTCCCCATCCTCGGCGCCACCTACTGGGTCGGCGCTCTCTTGCTCGGACGATCGGACAGCCCCTCCTTCGACTGGCAGGATATGAGTTTCAGCGCGATCTACGCACAGGTCATGCCCTACGCCATGCCCTTCGCTCTTGGCGGATTAGTCTTGAGCCTCCTCGGTGCAGCATTGACCTATCCACTCGCCTACTATTTCGTAGCCAAATATCGGCAATCGCATCCGATAGACCCTATTATTCATAACGATTCGCCACGAAATCTTTGAGTGGCGCGTAACAAGCACAAGAAGCGAGAATCGCCTGACGTCTGAGCCCTATGCCTGCCAGTTGCGAGGCGAACAAGCTGTCGGCAGGGCAAGGCCGAAGGTCTCAAGAAACCGGAGGCGTATTCTCTGCAATACGTCGAGGATTTCTTGGGGCCGAGAACGACGCAAATGCCGGCAGATCGTTCGCCGGAGCAGCCATTGCCGCCCCCGCAAGACATACGCTAAGATACTCGCTCGTCATGTCTCAATCAGGCCATCAATCCAATGCTCCCTATGATGGGTCGGCGCTGATCGCCGATCCGATCCACCAATATGTCTCCTTCACCGTGCCCTTCTCCGTTGCAGACCCACACGAACGGACGGAAAAGGATCTGATCGACTCCCCCTGGGTCCAGCGCCTCCGGTACATCTATCAACTCCAAAGCGCCCGCTGGGTCTACCCCTCAGCGGAACACACCCGCTTCGTCCACTCGATCGGCACCATGCATGTGGCAGGCCGCTTTGCACGACATCTCTATCCGTTCCTCAAAAAATCGGTCAAAGAGATTCCGTCGGCGAACTATGTCGAAGAATTTCTCCGCGTGACGGCACTCGTGCACGACATCGGCCACGGCCCCTTCTGCCATTTCTTCGACGATAACTACTTGCACGCTTTCCATGCCAGCCACGAAAAGCTCGGACAGATCATCATCCGAGACCATCTCGGCCCGATCATCCGCAAGATCCGGCGCAGCCCGTCCGGCCCCTTCGCCAAAGGCGAGGAACTCAACCCCGATCAGATCGCGCATGTGATTCTCAAGGAAAAGGGCAAAGACAACTCCCGCATTCCACGATGGCTCAACATGCTCCAGCCGGTCATCTCCGGCAGCTATACCGCAGACAACCTCGACTATGTCCTGCGCGATTCCTATATGTGCGGCGTGGCAGTCGGCCCGGTCGATCTCTCCAGACTCATTCACTACACGATCATCACAGACAAGGGATTCACGATTCATAAAACAGGCCTTCCTGCCTTACAGATGTTCCTCAATACCCGCATGTATCTCTATTCCAACGTCTACTATCACCGGACCACTCGGGCGATCGATATCCACCTCCGAGACATCTTCGGCGACACCATGAAGCTCCTGTTTCCCCACGATCCCCGCAAGAAGATGGACGACTACCTCACACTGACCGATTGGTCCCTGCTTGAACAGGTACGGGGGTGGAAAAATTCTCGCCACGCCGCCGAGCGGCGCCTGAGTATAGAATGGCAGCGGATTCTCGGACGCGACGTGAAGTGGAAGATGGCCTACAGCGCCGTGCTCAAGGAAAAGGGCCAGGAACGAGGCATGGACTTTCCCAGCCACGAACATTTCGAAGAACAGATCAAAAAAGCCTTGCCGGCGCGGCTCCAGAAAGTCGAGTTCCGTGTCGACATGGCGCCGCTCGATCCAAGGCCAGACCCGAAAGACCGGCGCGGCAACCCCCTCTACGTCTACGACCCTAGCACCAAAGCCATCTCGACCGAGCCGTTAGAAGAATTCCTCGACCTGCTGCCGACCCGCTTAGTCCAATTCCGCGTCTATACCCACGACCACGCAAACGACGAAGCCTTCTCCCGCGCCACCGCGACAGTACTCAACAAGACTCCGTCGAGCTTCGAGTCGAGCGAGTAGACTGGTCTGTCTGGTTCATTTGGTTGGTTTGTTTGGTTCATCTGGTTTATCCGGTTAATCTTGGTTCAACCAAAGAAACAAAACAAACCAAATAGACCGAATGAACCGGGCGTTTTAGTTGTTCGATGAGATCAAGACCGATATGAAGAACGGCAAAGGCCCAGGCGAAGACGCGCTGATACCACTGCTCGGAGGACTGGGCGGGATGGGAAAATGACGTCCCCGTGGAAATGCGGGCCTAAACAAAACAACGGTACCGGAAGTCTTTTTTAAGGGTGACAGGCCCTTCATGCGCAGCGTATATGTTGTCCACACGTAACTACTCAGGTAGATAGGCTGAAGGCTTTTAGGGGTCGTCCTGCCCAACATGGAGACGATGGACTCATGATTGAAATCTATACTGATGGCGCCTGTAGCGGCAATCCAGGACCTGGCGGATGGGGCGCTCTGCTGCGCGTGAGCCAGATCGAAACGGAGCTGTGCGGCGGCGAGCTGGCGACCACGAACAATCGCATGGAGCTGCTCGCCGTTATTGAGGCCCTGCAGTCGCTCACAGGGCCGGTGGAAGCGCTGGTCTACACCGATTCGCAGTATGTGCAAAAGGGCATCAGCGTATGGATCCATAGCTGGAAGCAACGCGGCTGGAAAACGGCGAACAAAGAGCCCGTGAAGAATGAAGATTTGTGGCGTCGCCTGGATGCGTTGGCTGCCGGCCATACCATCGAATGGCGCTGGGTCAAGGGACACGCGGGTCACCCGGACAACGAACGTGTAGACGCGCTGGCTCGTGCCGGCCTGGAACAAGTGCGCCGCGCCGGCAAGGCTGTCAGCGTCGAAAACAAAGGGATCGAGAGTCTTTTCTGATTACTCGGCGGGATGCAATCCCACGCGCCCCGTTTCGAGGCGCGCGGCTTCCTTGTGATGGCACCTTGATTTCCCGTCTGCTGGAGCTCAGCCTAGTGTCAGTTAAACCGGTGAGGGGACTCGTATGGCGAAGGTGACTCAACTCAAGATTGAGCTGGAGCAGGAAGAGGATGGCCGGTGGATCGGCGAAGTGCCAACCTTGCCTGGCGTGATGGCCTACGGACAGACGAAGGCTGCTGCGTTGGCTGCCGTCCAAGCCCTAGCTCTTCGCGCGATGGCCGATCGCCTCGAACATGATGAAGCCGTGCCTGAAGAGTTGCTGAACGTCTGGTTCATTGCGGCATGAGCCATTGGCCTTCGACTCAAGCCCTCCGCGTTCTCTCCGCGCTTCTTCACATCGGTTGACAGATTAAACGAACAACTGGCTCCCATCGAGTGCTCCAACGAAGCGGTTGGCCTGATGTCGTGTTGCGTTTCACGACCGCGTCGAAATTGGTCCACGCATGCTGGCCCGCCTCTCCAAGGTGACAGGGCTCAATCCTGACGACTTATGAAGAACAAGAAGCCTAGCCCGCATTATTCACGAAGACTTCTACTGCAACCGTCGATACGCCGCTACGACAAGCCTGACGGCGGGCGGGCGCAGGGCAGGTTCCATCAGCCCTGTTTTCTACTCTTTGACTGATACAGCTTTCTGATCTGGCGTGGGTTCAGGAGTCGGAGTGGCAACCGTAACTAAGGCGCTACACCGTTCTTGAATGGTAAATCGAGGAGGGCGTAGGGATTCACACGGGCGCCGTTGAGTTTGACGCCCCAATGGAGATGCGGGCCGGTGGCGCGGCCGGTCGCCCCCACCTTGCCGATGATTTGCCCCGCTGTGACCAAGTCCCCGTCTTTGACCAGAATCTCTGACAGGTGGAAATACATCGTATAGAACCCCAGGCCATGATCGACGAAGACACCCTTGCCGGAGAAAATATGATCGACCGTGATGCGGACGATCCCGTCGTTTGTGGCTGCGACGTCTGTGCCCATCGGCGCGCCGATATCTTCTCCGTTATGAGGATTGCGCGCCTGGCCGTTCATGATCCGCACGCTGCCGAAAATGCCGGTGCGCTTGCCGGTCACCGGCTCCACGAAGTTGCTGCGCCATAACTTCAGGCGCGAGTTCTCTGCGAGCGCCTCTCGTACTAATTGTTGCTCGGTTTTCCAACGCGCTGTGCTCTTCTCGTCCAGATCGACCTTGTCTTTCGGCAGCTTTAGATGCTCGACGGTAAATTTCTCTTTAGCCACCTGAACATTGAAGCTCAACTGCTTTGCCTGTTCGCCCTGCTTCACTTCGACGGATAGTTCATAGGTTCCAGGCTCATCCTGCATGTCAATCCCGAGCAAACCGATATAGCCGGCCGGCTCTCCTGGCCTGAACTCCCGGAAAAATGGAATCGTCCGGCTGAGAAACGTCCCCTTCACCTCCGTCGCCTGCTCTTCGCCCTTCACCTTGACCACCAGCACCTGCCCCTGCTTGCCGCTGTATTCCCCATCGTGACCCATCGGCGCTGGAGGCGTGCTGGAAAACAACTCGACGGGAAAGATGCTGGACAGCAACAAGACCGCCGTGATCAGCATTCGATCCAGCCGTGAGATCCGCACACGCGTCGATTTGAGCGATGTCTTCATCATCGGTAGAACCGTAGCCCCGCGACCTGTGAGAGTAACTCATCCACGCGCCGATTCACAGCGCTAAAGGGGTCCATACAGAGAATCGTTTCTTCCCAGTAGCCATTGAGTTTCAGATAGGTCCAGTCGACCGTATAGGACCGATTCTTCGCGCGGGCAAACCGGATGAAATCGCCGCGCACCTTCGCCCTCGTGGTCTGCGGCGGAGTCGACATGGCCCGTTGCACCGCTTCCTCCTCCACCACCCGCTCGATCATCCCCCGGGACTCCATCAGATAGTACAACCCGCGCGTCCGTTTCACATCATGATATTGAAGGTCGAGCAGGAACACCCGTGGATCGTCCCAGCCGCACCCCTTCTTGTCGATATAGGACTGGATCAGATGGCGTTTGGTCACCCAATCGATTTCGCGCACGAGCTGCATCGGATCCTCTTCAAGCTTATCCAGCACCATGGCCCATCGTTGCCACACATCGTCGAGGATCGGATCGTGCTCCTGTTGCGCCAAATATTCCTGCGCTCGATCCAGATAGACCCGCTGAACTTCGACTGCCGTCAGCTGACGGCCATCGTCCAGCTTGATCTTCCGCTTCAAGGTGGGATCGCGCGACACCTCACGAATGGCTTTGACCGGATCCTCGAACTCCATGCCTTGGACTGCATACCCTTCCTCGATCATGGACAGGACCAACGTCGCCGTGCCGACCTTCAAATAGGTCACGAACTCCGACATGTTGGAATCCCCGACGATGATATGGAGCCGCCGGTAGCGTTCCGCATCGGAATGCGGTTCGTCTCTGGTATTGATGATGCTGCGCGAGGAGGTGGTCGAGGAGGAGGTCTTCTCGTGAATGTGTTGGGCACGTTGGGAAATAAAGTACTGCGGTTTGCCGGATACTTTCAGTACCTTCCCCGCTCCGCTATAGACCTGCCGCGTAACGAAGAAGGGGATGAGCTGCTCCGTGACCTTCCAAAAATCGACGTCGCGACGCATGAGGAAGTTTTCATGGCACCCGTAGGTATTGCCGAGCGAATCCGTATTGTTCTTGAAAATGTAGATTTCCCCGGATAGCCCCTCTTCCCGCAAGCGCTCTTCAGCCGCAGGCAAACAGGCTTCGAGCAGCCGCTCACCGGCTTTATCGTGGATGACGAGATCGAGAATATTGTCGCACTCGGGGGTGGAATACTCAGGATGGCAGCCGGTGTCTTGGTAAAACCTGGCGCCGTTTACCAGAAACGCGTTGGAGGGCCAGCTGTTCGGAATGAGACCTTCAAAAATATACCCCAGGACCTTCTCCATCGGCAGATAGACCCGCCCGTTCGGAGAAAAAATGAGACCGTACTCATTCTCCAAACCGAAGATCCGTTTTTTCAGGGGACTGGGTTGCAGCATGCGAATACGAACAGAATAGCAGCAGACCCAACCTTCTTCAACAGAAGGACAGTATTCGCTTGACTGGTTTGTTTGGTTGATTTGGTTTATCTGGTTGGTTTGGTTGGCTTAGTTCGTCTGGCTTAACCAAACAAACCAAACAGACCAAATAAACCAGTTAGGTTGCGAGGAGCTGTTTGGTGTCGGCAGGTGCTAAACGGCGAAACCTTCTGCCATCGCGGGTGCGATCAAGAATTGCCACTTCCAGGCTCTCAAGCGAGAGCTTCTGGCTCCCGATTTGTTCAAGTGCGGCGATACAGAGAGTCAGAGCAGCCTGGAGTTCCGGAGGCTGCGTCAACCCTTTCTCCTTGAGCAAGGCCTGCACGGCTTCAGACTTGCCTCCGATGACCGCAAAGGTCCGTTCGTCGATGATGCTGCCGTCGAAGGAGATACGATACATCTCATTGGACTGACCGTTGTGCCCGACCTGCACCACCAGAATTTCCACCTCCAGCGGCTTCAGCTCCTGGCTGAAAATAGTGCCGAGGCTTTGAGAGTAGCCGTTCGCCAGAGAGCGGGCCGTCACATCTTCCCGGCTATACATGAAACCTTTGAGATCCGCGTGTCTGATGCCGGCCTTCCTGAGGTTTTCAAACTCACTGTACTTGCCGGCCCCTGCGAAGGCAATGCTATCGTAGATCTCGGAGATTTTATACAGCGAGGCACTGGGGTTTTCCGCGACAAGCAGTATCCCGTTCACATATTCGATGGCGATGATGGAGCGGCCTTTGGCGATGCCTTTCTTGGCATACTCCGCCTTGTCCTGCATCATCTGCTCGGGCGAGACGTAATAGGGCATCGGCATGTTTAGTTCTCCTTGGAGCGGCGGGTCGCAATCAACCCATCGTAGATGCCGCGGATCTGTTGGTCTGAGACATCGGTAATGCCCGTCGCATTGACGATCTTTGCGGTAGGATAAATCCCTCGCACAAGATCCGGCCCCCCGGTCCCGACATCATCGTCTGCGGCATTGTACAGAGCCAGCAGGGCCAGCTTCAGCGCATCCGGTTCAGCCAGGCCTTTGAGAAAATGCTCCCGCATCGTATTGCGCGCGTCTTTCCCGCCCGACCCGATGGCATGGTAATCCGACTCTTCGTACCGACCCCCGGCGAGATCGTATTTGAAGATGCGGCCTTCTGTGCGTTTCAGATCATACCCGACGTAAAGCGGCATGACGACCAACCCTTGAAAGACCATCGGCAGGTTGGCCTTGACCATCTGTCCGAGCTTGTTGGCCTTCCCCTCACAAGACAGCTGCACCCCCTCTAACTTTTCATAATGTTCCAGTTCGACTTGGAACAGCTTGGCCATTTCGATGCAAGGACCGGCGGCGCCGGCGATCGCCATCGCGGAATACTCGTCGATCTTGAAGACTTTCTCGATCCGGCGTTCGGCGATTTGAAACCCTTCCGTCGCTCGACGATCTCCGGCAATCACCACGCCCTGTTGATACTTGATCGCCAGCACCGTCGTGGCCTGTGGAATACTCATCGCTCCGGCCCCTCGCATCGGCTCGGTCGAAGCCTGAGCCTGCAGAAACCCACTGCGCCCGGTCGGGGTCAGCGCGGGATGGTGCTGCGTCAAAAAGTCGAAGAAACTCGAGTCGTCATGGTTGGGGAGAAATGGCAATTTCATAATATCAATCGTGCGGGAGGTTGTACGTCAGGCTTTGAGCTTCACTAACAATGCATCGACAGTCTCGACCTGATCGAGGAGATCGCTCGTCAGCGAAGCCGTGCCTCGGAGCGGGTCCATCAAGGGCACTCGTTTGACCTGATTGTTGCCGACGTCGAAGAGGACCGAAGTCCAGCTGACCCCATAGATCGATTTCGCAAACTTGCTGACACATCGTCCTCGGAAATAGGCGCGTGTCCCAGGAGGCGGAGTAAACTCCGCCCGCTCGATCTCCACGTCCTGCACGACTCGCTCGATCAGGTGGCTGCGTTCGAGGGTAAAGTAGAGGCCCTTATCCGGGCGGACGTCGTGATACTGCAGGTCCATGAGCCGTACACGAGAGTCGTCCCACCCGCAGCCCTTTCGCTCCATATAGGATTCCATCATCTGACGCTTCGCCACCCAATCTAATTCACGCGCCAAAAGCCGAGGGTCTTGCTCTAACTTATCCAGTACGTCTTCCCAGCGAACGAGAATATCTTTCGTCACTTGGGAAATTTCGTGGCAGGCATAGTATCCCATGGCAGCCTTCAAATAGGCTCGCTGAATCGCCACCGCTGTCGTCGAACGCCCGCCCGCCAATTTGAGCGTCTCTTTCATGCCCAGATCGCGGGACACCTGCTTGATGCCTCGAACCGGATCGTCCAATTCGAACTGCGGCAGATCTGCTCCTGCGTCGAGCAGGTCCAGAACAATGGCCAATGTGCCGACCTTGAGGTAGGTCGATAGTTCCGCCATGTTGGCATCTCCGACAATCACGTGCAACCGCCGATACTTGCCATACTCCGCATGCGGCTCATCGCGTGAATTGACGATAGGACGCCTGACCATCGTATTGAGATCGACAAGGCACTCGAAGAAATCCGCACGCTGCGAGATCTGATACTCCGTTGGGCTGGTCTGATTTTCTGCGCCGACCTTGCCTGCCCCTGCAAAAATCGGCCTCGTCACAAAGAACGGCGCCAAGACCTTCACGATGCGTTCGAAGGGAACCGCGCGCGACATGAGATAGCTTTCGTGATAGCCGTAGCTGTTCCCCTTGCCATCGGAATTGTTCTTGTACAGCAGGCAATAATCCCGCCCGGTGGCACGCGCCATCTGCTCAAGGCACTGGGCAAGGATTCGCTCGCCGGCCCGTTCGAAGGCTACTATTTCACGAGGGTTAGTGCACTCGGGCGTGGAATATTCCGGATGGGCGCCGTCGACGTAAAGACGCCCTCCATTGGCGAGCACCTTATTCAGCTGGCGATTGTACTCGGGATTGGGCCTCTCCCGCTCTCCCTCGACTTCAAATCCACGCGCATCGAGCAGCGGGTTCTCATTTTCATAGTCCCAAATGGCCAAGGGAGCCGGCAAGCCAGGATAGTGTCCGATGACGGCAATGGAGTTGGAGACGGGGTCGGAGGCGGCAGGATCGCGCGACGCGATGCCGAATTCTGTTTCTGTTCCCAGGACGCGGGGAGTCGGCGATACGGTGGATTCCTGCATGGGTGCGACGTCTTAGAGATAATGCCCGGTCGTAACCGTTTCGATCTGACGTGAGTCGCCCGGGGCTCCGCTGATCGTCCGAAGATGCACGATCTTCTCGCCTTTCTTTCCGGAGATCTTCGCCCAGTCGTCAGGATTCGTCGTATTGGGGAGGTCTTCGTGCTCTTTGAACTCCTCCCGAATGGCGCGGATCAAATCCTCGGACCGAAGGCCACGGCCTTCCTTCGCGATCGCCCGCTTGACGGCGAACTTCTTCGCGCGCGAGACGATGCCTTCGATCAGAGCGCCGCTCGCAAAATCCTTGAAGTAGAGAACTTCTTTTTCACCGTTCGCATAGGTGACCTCGATAAACTTATTCTCCTCCGAGGAGGCATACATCGCCTCAACCGTAAGATCGGTCATCTGTGCAACCAGGGCCTTTGTGTCTCCGCCATGGCGTTGCAAATCTTCCTCGGCAAACGGCAGGTCGATGCTCAGATACTTCGAGAAAATATCCTTGGCCGCCACCATATCGGGGCGACCCACCTTGACCTTCACATCCAACCGTCCGGCGCGAAGCACAGCCGGATCAATGAGATCCTGGCGATTGCTGGCTCCGATCACGATCACATTGCGGAGCCGTTCCATACCGTCGATTTCGGAAAGAAACTGCGGGACGATCGTCGATTCGATATCGGACGAGATCCCGGTGCCGCGCGTTCTGAAAAGCGCATCCATTTCATCGAAAAATACGATGACAGGATTCCCGTCCGCCGCCCGCTCTTTCGCTTTCTTGAAGACTTCGCGGACTTGGCGCTCGGACTCACCGACATATTTATTAAGCAACTCCGGGCCCTTCACATGCAAGAAGTAACTCCGCACTTCTTTGCCGGTAAGATGTCCGAGCTTCTTCGCGATCGAATTCGCAACGGCCTTGGCAATCAGGGTTTTCCCGCAGCCAGGCGGTCCATAGAGCAGGACCCCCTTGGGCGCGCTCAACTTGTATTCTAAAAACAGAGTCGGATGAAGAAACGGCAACTCCACCGCATCGCGGACTTGCTCCAGCTCATGCTGCAGCCCGCCGATGTGCTCATAGTCCACATCAGGCACTTCTTCCAAAACCAACTCTTCCGCCTCGGACCTCGGTAATTTTTCGACGACATAGCCGGAGCGAGGATCGTAGAGCAGATGGTCACCGACGCTCAATCGTTCAGCCAGCAGCGGGTCACCGAGTTCTGCAACCTTTTCTTCGTCGAAATGCAGAGTCACCAAGGCGCGATTGCCTTCCAGCACGTCTTTAAGACGCACGACTTCTCCCTGAATATCGAAGCCCTTGACCTCAATGAGGTTCAAGGCTTCGTTCAGAACCACTTCCTGCCCCTTACGCATCGCCTTTCCATTGATCGATGGATGCACACTGACCTTCATCTTCCGTCCGGAGATATAGACATTGCCGGTTCCGTCATCATTGAGGCTGGAAAAAATGGCGTAGGCTGAGGGAGGCGCGGTCAGTTTCTCAACTTCGGCGCGCAACGCTTCAATCTGCGCCTTCGCTTCCTGGAGCGTGGAGACGAGCTTTTCGTTCTGTTTGGTCGCTTGGTCGAGCTGGTAGCGGGATTGGTACAGCCGGCGGACTTCTTCTTCCATCGACTGGATCTGCACACGAAGCTTTTCAACTT
This sequence comes from Nitrospiraceae bacterium, assembly GCA_011391455.1. Taxonomy (GTDB): domain Bacteria; phylum Nitrospirota; class Nitrospiria; order Nitrospirales; family Nitrospiraceae; genus Palsa-1315. The sequence goes on along the minus strand of JAABQN010000036.1, from coordinate 650 downwards.
CGCGAACATGTTCATCGTTGCGTTGGGCCACGTCCGCTTCTCCTTCAGTCAATCGCTTCGTGATGTGCGTGACGGAATCTCGGAGAGACCGGAATCGACTCGGACTTTCTTTCTTGCCGTCCATGGCGCTACCCGAAGAATGCGAAACACCTTGCTGAATCGAGAAGTCCTTGTCTGCGCGGATTCTATCATCCGTTCCCAGAGTGGTCAACCGGACGACGGCATTCTGCAGCGTGATGGTCGCGCGTTTCGCACATTATGGTACAGGCGTCACGGCATCGAGTAACTCGCGCGTCGCCGATTCTATATCATCCGCGCCGAGAATCGCCGTGATCACCGCCGCACCGAACGCTCCGGCACACCGCATCTCACGCGCACGCGCCGCTGTCACACCACCGATCCCGATAATCGGGATACGGACCAGGCTGCATGCCTTCTCAAGAGCATGAATGCCGAGCGGTGGGCCGAACATCTGTTTGGACGGCGTCTCGTAGATCGGACCAAGGACAATGTAGTCTGCGCCCTGCGACTCCGCCTGCATCGCCTCTTCTACTCCATGCACGGAAACGCCCAGCAGACGTCCTGTTCCCAACAACCGTCGTGCGACGGGAACCGATAGACTGTTACTGCGCAGATGGACGCCGACTCCT
>JAABQN010000035.1 GCA_011391455.1 Nitrospiraceae bacterium | reverse complement strand
TAGGCAGCGCCTTGAAGAAACTTTCCCGTCACGCCGATAGAAACCATTTTATCGGCAAAGGCATAGGCATAGGAGAACGCTGCCTGTCTGACCTCTAACGCACGGAGAGCCATTGCACCGGTTAAACTCACAGGGGGGCCAGTAATCACTGTCACAGGAGTACTCACAAACCCACCGCCTGTTGCAACGTCAGAAATGTTGACACCGAAAGCATGTTCTCCCAAATGCCCTTTGATATAGAGACCGGCTGACCCATTGATCGACACAGTTGCGCCAGGGCGATTGATCCGATCGGCGATGTCTTGTGCCTTTGCAGCGGCATTCAGATCATTGGGATCGAACTTTTCAAGATCCTGGACAGCATCGGCGATGCCAAGGCGATCAATCACCTGTCCACTACCTTGAAACCTGACATCCACCGTCTGGGTCATTGCGAGCCCGGCGGGATTCCAGTAGGTGGCCAAGGAATCAGTCGTGATAGCCACACCGGCCCCGCCCATACCCATCGATCGAGGCCCCACAGTCACGAATTCCAGGGCCATTGCCTGTGCAGGAATCAACAGACCTATGAGGATCGCAATGGCACGAACTGACCGATAGTAAGACATAGCAGGACAACTCCATGCGAGTTGAGGTATTTTGCTGAGTCTATTGGATGAAATGGCTCTCGTCAAGGGTTAGACGGGGGCGACCCTATGAATGTAAACGGCTGATTGCCACCCTATTGTTTACACAATTTGGCCGTCTTGCATATGCACAATCCGGTCGGCTTGGGCAGACAGCTTGTCGTTATGAGTGACGATGACGAAGGTTGTCCCGCGGGCCTTATTCAGTTCACGCATCATCGCGAAGAGCGCCTCGCCTGTATGCGTATCCAGATTTCCGGTCGGTTCATCGGCTAACACCAGATCGGGCTTCTGCAACAACGCTCGTGCGACCGCCACGCGCTGCTGTTCACCACCGGATAATTCACCGGGCTTGTGATGTAAGCGGGCTCCCAGCCCGACCTCCTGAAGCAAAGCAATAGCGTCCGGTTCAATATCGGCCGGATTTCGCCGCTGGATCAGTGCCGGCATACAGGCATTCTCGAGCGCCGTGAACTCCGGCAGGAGGTGATGAAATTGGAAGACAAACCCGATACGCCGGTTTCGAAAGTCTGCCTGTTCACCCTCTGACAGGTGAAACATATCCTGGCCTTCAAAGTGGACCGTTCCTGTCGTCGGTCGATCGAGCGTGCCGATTATATGGAGCAGCGTACTCTTTCCGGCTCCCGAAGCTCCGACAATCGCAATCAACTCGCCCCGCTGAATCTGGAGATTGACACCCTTCAACACGGTGAGGGTCTGCCCGCCCATGGGGAACGATTTGGTCAGATCGGTGACGGTGATCACGCGGGAACTCCAGCATGGAAGGGAAATGGTAAAGAGGGCGGCATAATCATTCGTAGCGCAGCGCAGCTACCGGTTCGAGCTTGGCTGCCTGGAGTGAAGGGTAGACCGTGGCGGCAAAGCTGATCAGAATGGCGGAGCCTGCCACAAGGAGGACATCCATCACTTGTACATGGACCGGGATCCGCGAGATGTAGTAGACCGAAGGATCGAAGGTCCAGAAGGTCTGGATCAGCCAGAGAAACGTATAGCCGAGGGGGATACCGATGGCGGTTCCTGACAGGCCGATGATCAATCCGTTTAGCATAAAAATGCGTCGAATGCTTTTCCTGGTCGCGCCCATGGCCTTGAGGATCGCAATTTCTTTTTGCTTTTCCGTTACGATCATGGTCAGGGTGCTCACGATGTTGAAGGAGGCTACGATCGTGATCAGCACCAACAGCAAAAACATCATCGTTTTTTCGAGCTTGAGCGCCGAGAACAGATTGCGATTCATCTGCATCCAGTCGCGCGCGCCATAGGCGAAACCGAGCGACTGCTCCACGGAACGGGCCGTCTCGTCCGCGTGGAAGACGTCCGAAACTTTAATCTCAATGCCCGTCACGGTGTGCCCCATGTTGAAAAACTTTTGCGCTTCCGCGAGGTCGATGTAGGCCAATGACGAGTCGTACTCGTACATGCCCGATTGAAACAGAGCGACCAGCGCGAAGGTGCGGATCTTCGGCACCATGCCGATCGCGCTGATCGGACCGGCGGGAGGGGAAACCACATTGACCGTATCCCCGACAAAGACGCCGAGTCGCAGCGCCAATTCCTTGCCCAGGATGATGCCGGGTTTTTCTGTTTCGACTGCCGGGCCGTTCGGATCGTCGGCGGGTGGTTGCTTCATCTTGACCGGTTTGCTGAGGTCGGCTAATTCTCCGGTCGAGAGATTTTTGGCTAACTCGGTCACCGTCGCTTCGCGTTGCGGGTCGATGCCTCGGATCACAATGCCTTGCACGCCGCTCTGGGTCGTGAGCAAGACCTGCTTGAGCACGAAGGGGGTTGCCGCTACGACGCCCGGAACGGTGACGACCTGCTTGGCGACAGGGTCGTACTCGCTCATGTTGTCCTTCATCCGATCCTGCACGATGATATGGGCCGTCGTTCCAAGAATCTTGGCCTGAATGTCCTCTTTAAAGCCGGTCATGATGCCGACCGTCCCGATCAGGGCAGCCACACCGAGGGTGATTCCGGCAATAGAGACGACGGTGTTCAATGAAATCGTCCGATTCCGGCGCTTCGCGCGCAGATATCGCAACCCGACAAAGATTTCGTAGGGGAGGGCCACCGTTATTTCTCGGGCCTCAGTTGCGGGAAGAGGACCACGTCGCGGATCGAAGCTTGGTCCGTAAAGAGCATGATCAGCCGGTCGATGCCGATGCCTTCGCCTGCGGTCGGCGGCATGCCGTACTCCAAGGCCCGCAGAAAATCTTCGTCGACCAGATGCGCTTCTTCGTCGCCCGCCGCCCGCTGCGCCGCCTGCCCCTCGAACCGTTGCCGTTGATCCAATGGATCGTTCAACTCTGAAAAGGCATTCGCGATCTCCCGGCCTGCAATGTAGAGCTCGAAGCGGTCGGTCAGCGCCGGGTTCGAATCTTTGCGCCTGGCGAGCGGGGAAATTTCAATCGGGTAGTCGGTAATGAAGGTCGGTTGAATCAGATTCGGCTCCACCGTTTCCTCGAAGATCTCGTTCGCGATATTGAAGAGCGGCCATTTCGGATCGATCGCGATACCCAGAGTTTTGGCCGCTGCAATCGCTTGATCCTTATCTTGAAGGACGGAAGGGTCCAGCTTGTTCACTTCCAGAATAGCCTGATGATAGGACCAGCGACGCCACGGAGGCGTGAGTGTGATTTCCTTGCCCTGATAGTCGATGACCGTCTTGCCGAGGATCTGCTGCGCCAACGAGGAGACGAGTGTTTCCGTGAGAACGATCAAGTCCTGATAGTCGGCATAGGCCACGTAGAACTCCAGCATCGTAAATTCCGGGTTATGAATCGTCGAGATGCCTTCGTTTCTGAAATTGCGGTTGATTTCAAACACGCGAGGAAAGCCGCCGACGATCAACCGCTTCAAATAGAGTTCCGGTGCAATGCGGAGGTACAGATCGACGCCGAGCGCATTATGGTGGGTGACAAATGGTTTTGCCGCTGCGCCGCCGGGAATCGGATGCATCATCGGCGTTTCAACCTCAAGAAAGTTTCGCTCGATCAAGAAGGCACGAATGCCGGCGATAATTCTGCTGCGGGTGGCGAAGATGTCATGGACTTCAGGATTGGCAATCAAGTCGACATAGCGCTGGCGATAGCGGGTCTCCACGTCCGTCAACCCGTGCCACTTTTCCGGAAGCGGTCTGAGGGCTTTGCTCAAAAATGTCAGCTGCGCCACTTCGACGGTGAATTCGTTTGTCTTTGTGCGAAAGAGGGTGCCGGTCACGCCGATCCAATCGCCCAGATCGAGCTGTTCGGCGACGCGATAGGCCTGTTCTGAGAGATGATCTTTCTTGAGGTAGACTTGCAGCCGGTCGGATCCGTCCTGTAGCACCGCGAAACCTGCCTTGCCGAATCGCCGCAAGGCGACGATGCGCCCTGCCATGGTACAGGAGATCTTCTCTTGTTCCAGAACCTCTTTGGTTTTCTCCCCATGGAGCTTGCTCAGTTGGCCCGCGCGATCCTTCACGTCGAAGCGCGTGCCGTAGGGCGCCACGCCCGCCTCACGCAGGATGTCGAGCTTCTTTATCCGTTGCTGCTGTTGTTCGTTCAGTTCTTCCATCACGTGCCTTTGCGGATGTTCTTTCTCGGTCAGTTATCGAGCTCGTCCGTTTCCGACTGTTGATAGCTGAGCGCGGTGACCCCAAGTTGCTTCATCTTCAAATAGGCCTCGATGAACCCGTCCAGATCGCCGTCCATGACGTCGGCTACCTGGCCCACTTCATAGCCCGTGCGGAGATCTTTGACCATTTGATAGGGCTGGAACACATACGATCGAATCTGGCTGCCCCAGGCAATATCCTTTTTCTCGCCGACGATCGCATTGAACTCTGCTTCTTTCTTTTTCAGTTCGAGTTCATAGAGGCGCGCTTTCATGACTTTCATCGCGCCATTGCGATTCTGGAGCTGTGATCGTTCGTTCTGACATTGCACCACAATGCCAGTCGGCAGGTGTGTCATGCGGATGGCCGTCTCGACCTTATTCACATTTTGGCCTCCGGCGCCGCCGGCCCGAAAGGTATCGATCCTCAGATCTTTGTCTTCGATGACGAGATCGATATCTTCATTCACCTCGGGATAGACGAAGACCGAAGCAAAGGAGGTATGCCGCCGCTTGTTCGCGTCGAAGGGTGAAATGCGCACCAATCGATGCACGCCCGCTTCGGCCTTGAGATAGCCGTAGGCATAGGGCCCTGTCACTGACAGAGTCACGCTCTTTATGCCTGCTTCCTCTCCCGGGAGCAGGTCCAGCGTTTCGACTTTGAATTTTTTGCTCTCGGCCCAACGGACATACATACGGAGCAGCATCTGCGCCCAGTCCTGCGATTCCGTTCCACCGGCGCCTGGATGGATCGCCACAATCGCGTTGTTGGGGTCCAGTTCGCCCGAGAGTAGAAGTTCAAGCCGTAGGGCTGCGAGCTTCGGCTCGAATTGATCCAGTTCGACGGTCAACTCTTTCACGAGCCCGGCGTCACCGCTTTCTTCGGCCAATTCAAGTAACGCGTCCAGATCGTTCCTCTTCCCATCGATATCGCGCCACTGCTGGAGATCCCGCTCAATCGAAGACTTTTTTCTGCTGATCTTGGCGGCTCTTTGAGCATGGTTCCAAAAATCAGGTTGGGATGTCTGTTGTTCGAGATGCGCCAACTCGGCCGTCATGCGGGCAAAGTCAAAGATGCCCCCGTAGTTCCGTTACTAATTGCTCAACGGCCCGTACGCGATTCTTGACTTCATCTAACATGGAGCGCCCCTTTCAATTTATACAGGAGTGGCGGCGATTGCATCCGGCTCAGACTCCTTGGTGCGGAATATGCCGAACAGGAACAAGAGCGCGCAGATTATAGCACAGCCATAGGCAAACACATCGCCGTACCGGCTGTAAAACGTATGCGGACGCCAGACTTGCATCGTCGCCTTGACCGCCTGCTCCGTGAAGATCGGCGTTGCCTCGACGATGTGCCCGAACGGATCGATAAACCCGGAAATGCCGGTGTTGGCTGAGCGGGCAAAGGCCAAATGATTCTCGACCGAACGAAACACCACCATTGAAAAATGTTGTGAAGCAGCCGACGAGGCGCCAAACCAGGCATCGTTCGTCACAGTCACTAGAAACTCCGCCCCGTTCAGTGCAAATTGCCGCACCAGGTTCGGAAAGATCACTTCGTAGCAGATTGCCACCCCAAAACTTATCGGTTTCGGTGTCGCCTCAGCCTTGCCTCCAGTTGCAGACTTGGGTTTCGGCGTCAAGGTCAAGACCGCCGAACCGGTTCCCGGCTCGAAGTCGCCGATGCCTTCCACAAGTTTGTCGAGGAAAAACAGGAGTGAAGACTTGAATGGAATATATTCTCCGAATGGGACCAGATGATGCTTGTCATAACGTCCTAACAATTGGCCATCGGGGGCGAGGAGGTATGCGCTGTTCATCAGATAGGGCCGGCGATCAGGATAGAATCGCACGGCGGGGCTGCCGAACAGGATCGGCGCCTGGGCTCGATTGGCCAGCGCCATGAGTTGCACCTGATAGACCGGCTCACGCTCAAAGACGAAGGGTGTTGCCGCTTCCGGCCAGACTACCAAATCTGTGGCACTGCCGAGTTTTTCCGTCAACCGGTCAAAGCGTGCGAGAGTCTCCTCCCGATTGGCCGTATCCCACTTCACTGCCTGATCGACGTTCGGCTGAACCACTCCCACAGTGATGGACGATCGTGGGATATCGGAGAAAGGCGTTTCAGATAACGTGACAAGACCATATTGCCACGAGAGCGTGACGAGCAATGATGCCATCGCCGCAAGTTCCCATGGGAGCCTTGCCGGACGGAAATTCCTGAAGTACGGCATCAGCCAGGACAAGAATTCCGCCAGTGCGACATTGACCAGCACGATAAGGAATGAGACCCCGTATACCCCCATGTGATCTGCAATCTGAATGATCTCGATCTGACGATATTGAGAATAACCGAGAAGGCCCCAAGGCATTCCGCTCAAAGCATAGGTTCTGATCAATTCGAGGGTCACCCATAGGCAAGGAAAGACAAAGTACCCGTAGCGAGGGATCAGGCTCCGAAACCACACGGCTCCGGCAGAGTAGAGACCGACGTACAGGCCAAGATAGGCTGTGAGCAGCAACAGGATGCCGTAACTGACTGGGAGTGGAACCTTGCCGTAGGTGGTCATGGCTGTGACCACCCAAGTCATCATGCCGGTAAAGGCAATTGTGCCGGATAGCCAGCCGATCCAAAATGCCTGTGCTTTGGTTTTGCCGTCCAACGCCCAATGCAGCGGCACGAGGGCAATCCAGGCCAAGAGTTCAAGATCAGATTTTGGAAAACTCAGCGGGAGGAAAAGTCCGCTCGCGCCGGCAAGGACGAGTGAACGAGCGAGGGAATGGGTCATAAACCGCACCTTAGCGAAAGCGGAAGATGGATGCAACCTCCTGATAGCAAGGAACATCCGGCGCGTTCGCTGTCATGAGGAGAGAGAAACTTTAGGTTGACGGACACCCGTTGAGCACCTATAAATAGGGATGAGAGTCGGACATCCGTGCCGACACGATCGTAACCCTGACGAAACAGCGTGATCAAGAGTTACGACAAATATAGGAGGCTATGCCATGGACCGAATAATCATTAGCCTGTGCCTGAGTTTGAGCTTCGCGCTCATGTTCGCCGGCTGCGCCAGTAAGAATGTTTCTTCCTCGTCCGGGGATGGGGCTTCACAGGCAGGTCAAAACAAGACCGAGGTGATCCCGCCGGATGCGATCATAACGGTACCGCTGGAGCGCTCGTTCGACCGGCCTGGCGGCAACGTACCATCCAATCTTGCTCTTGCGCCGAACTCCGCCTCCGGCAGCAATCCATTGGGAGACGTGTTTTTCGATTACGACCGGTTTCATGTCCGCATGGATGCCATGCCGGTGCTGGACACGAATTCCGGATGGCTTCGCGCCAATGGAAACAAGAGCGTCCTGATCGAAGGCCATTGCGATGAGCGAGGCACGCTGGCCTACAACCTCATCTTGGGCGAGAAGCGGGCGCAAGCAGCCAAGAAGTATCTTGTGGAGATGGGCATTCCGGCTTCGCAACTTCTGACGACGAGTTATGGAGAAACAAGGCCTTTCTGCAAGCAACGGAATGAAGACTGTTATCAACAAAATCGGCGGGCACATTTTGCGACGAAATGAAGTTTCCCCGCAGCAGCCTACTCCGCCGAAGCAGCCGCTTCGGCTGCGAAGGCCGGAAGCTGCGGGGAGCTTCATTCGGTTCGATGATCGAATCAATCCAGATAGACCAGACTAACTAGATCAACCAGATGAACCACCCCCCCGCGTCACGAAGGAGGCATATGTGAGGCATAATCACATGATAGGAATCGGACTTCTCGTGAGTAGTTTAGTGACAGGCTGTGCGGGGCCTGGTGAGCGCATCGATCTCAAGATTTCTGCACCTGTAGCGGATAAGACGGCTGCCGCGATCAGTTCCGCGACCGTCGCGATTCAGCCCTTTGAAGACGAACGCACCGACCGATTGCACCTCGGCACCAGATATCACTTATGGGGCGGGGAGAGCCGCTTTGGTTTCCCTAGTGGCACCCTCGGCGAGGCTACGGCACAGGTTTTCGCTGACTATCTTAAAGGCAAAGGCTGGAATGCGACTGTCGTCCATGGCAACGAAGCTGCCGGGTCAGACATTACCTTGACCGGCAGGATCGTCGGCCTCCATGTGGATGCAACGAGCGGTATCGGACAGACCACCCTGAATGCCAAAAGCCGGATGGTCGTCCAAGTAAAGAATCACGCCGATGGAAGCCAGGTCCATGAAACCCTCAGCAGTGCCGGAACCAACCAGGTTTTCTGGTTCGACCCAGAGGATGCCCAGGAATTACTCAACGATCTGTACAGCAAGAATTTCGAAAAGTTCGTGGCTGATACCACACTCGACGGGAAGATTCTCAAGCTCCGGTAACGGAGCGTTCTGTTTCTACGTGGGGATCCTGCATGGAACGACGACAACACCGGCGGGTGCCGGCACAGCTGCAGGGTTTCTTGCTGGGGAATTCGCATGAGATCGAAGCCGTCACCCTCGACCTCTCAGTCGGTGGCGCCAGGTTCGACTGTGATTTGGAAGTGTACCCCGGCAAAGTGATCCGTGTGCGGTTGGTCATTCCCGGCGCGGAGGAAGTGGTTTCAATTGAAGGTGCACGTGTGCAGTGGGTAGGAGGAGACGAATTCGGAGTCTCCTTTCAGAATATCCGACCGGACGAACTGGATGAACTCGAGCAACTCATCGACGAGTTTGAAGAGACTGAAGACGGCGGTCACGCATAATGAGCCAATGCTTGACTGACAGATATTGGAAGAATATCGTAAGCGCGTGGGGGGAGCTTAACGCCCCGAGGGAATATGGTTCATAAGGGGATCGAGCGTTGGGATGGTGTGCAAGCCCGGCTTGACCGGGAAGCCTAAAGTTCCACCAAGGTCTCCGTCGTACCTAGCTGTCCTCGGTAGGTGCGCGCTCCTCCCACCCTAATCTCCCGCTCATTCCGGTTGGCGGTTTCCCCCATTGCATACCCCGCCATGAGCAGCACGTTCCTTTCAAGACCGTGGAGAGGTCCGCTGAGTCATCTCACTCACGAGATGATGATGGAGAACGCATGCCGATTGGAACAGCTGGGATCACAGTGCCTGTGGAAAGTCTTCACATGAATGACGTGAGAGGATGAATGGCCAAGCAAAAGCCACCAGTAGCTGCCTCTAAGAAAGCAGATTCCCGTGCGGCCTCAGCAGTGACGGCGGTGGAAATGGGCGCGCGGCAGCGCGATATTTCTATCTCCGAGTTCTTTACCAAGAACCGGCATTTACTCGGTTTCGACAACCCGCGCAAAGCTCTGCTGACCTGCGTCAAGGAAGCGGTCGACAATGCTTTGGATGCCTGTGAGGAGGCCGGGATTCTTCCCGATGTCACGGTACAACTGGAGGTTGTAGCTGTCGGATCTTCAGCCTTGCCGCCCGCAAGTCAAGCGACACGCTTTCGAATCACAGTAACGGATAATGGTCCGGGGATCGTCCGCCAGCAGATTCCGAAAATCTTTGCGAAGCTCTTGTACGGCTCCAAGTTCCATCGTCTGCGCATGAGCCGCGGCCAGCAGGGGATCGGTATTTCAGCGGCAGGGATGTATGGCCAACTAACGACCGGGAAGCCGGTCAAGATTATCTCGCGTACCGGTCCTAAAACCCCGGCACATTACTTTGAAGTGCAGATCGATACGAAAAAGAACGAGCCCCTGATCCATGAGAATAAACAAATCAAGTGGGATCAGTCCTGCGGCACACAGGTGGCGATCGAAGTTGAAGGTCGCTACCAGAAAGGCCGCGCGTCGGTGGACGAATATCTCGATCAGACCTCTATCGCGAATCCGCACGTGAGACTCATCTATCGCACGCCGGAAGGCGAGACGAAGGAATATCCACGGGCCTATCACGAACTGCCGCCTTCGCCGAAAGAAATCAAACCCCATCCCTACGGCATCGAATTCGGGATGCTCCTCAAGATGCTCCAGGAGACCAAGGGCGTCACTCTTTCGAGCTTTCTGTCGAGCGATTTCTGCCGGGTGACGCCGGCGCTTGCGGATGAGATCTGCAAGACGGCGAAGGTCTCGCCCAGGGCGAGGCCCCGTGACATTCGCGGGGCGATCGCTGAGACGCTGTATCACACGATTCAATCGACGAAGATCATGGCGCCGCCGACCAACTGCCTCTCGCCGATCGGCGAAAAGGCGATCCTCTCAGGTCTCTACAGGCAGATCAAAGGGGAATTCTATACCGCCGTGAGCCGTCCCCCCTCCGTATATCGCGGCAATCCCTTCATCATCGAAGCGGGGCTGGCCTTCGGGAAAGCGCCGGACAGCGTATTCAAGTCTGAGAAACCGGCGCAGCCGCTGGCGGAGGGGGAGCGAGAGGAGGAGGACTCGGAACTCGCCCGCGTGATTCGTTACGCGAACCGGGTGCCGCTGCTCTATCAGCAATCTGCCTGCGCATCGTTCAAGGCGGTGCTCGCGACGACCTGGCGTAACTATGGGATCTCTCAGTCGCGTGGAGCCTTGCCGGCCGGGCCGATGGTCATCTTCGTCCACATCGCCTCCGTGTGGGTGCCTTTTACCAGCGAGTCCAAAGAAGCGATCGCAGAGTATGACGAGATCCATAAGGACATTACCCTGGCGCTTCGTGAATGCGGGCGGCGGCTTGGGCTCTTTCTGCGCCGACGCGAGCGAGCGGCGGGGGAATACCGGCGGCGCAATATATTCGAACTCTATATCGAGGAAGTGGTCGGAGCCTGTAACCGGTTGAAGGGGGGGAAGCTACCCACCGAAAGACTCAAAGCGCAGCTGCAGAAGATTGCCTCCTCGCGGACCGGCGGCAGCAAAACGGATGAAACGCTCGGCAAGACCGGCGCCGGACCGGAAGGCCTGCCGCATTCCATCATCGTCACGGCTGAAGGAGTTGATGGAGAGGTTTCTCTGCTGCCTGATGGATCGTCTGTCGATCAGCCGTTAGCTGACGTTCCTGATGAAATACAGGTCAAAGAAAAGCGGCCTACCTCGAAACCAGGACGGAAGCAGACCGAAAAGGCGATGACTGGTAAGAAAGGCCTTGGCAAGGCTGTAATCGTTCCATCATTACCCAAGAAGGGCGCTTCCTCACAGCGGCATACAGGCGCAGTTCACACAGGGCGCAAAGCTCATCCGACAGGGAAGAAAAAATAGGACTTGGCATGGCCAAAACGAAGATAACGAGGAATGGAGCGGTCGAGAAAAAACTGATCGGACTAGCCGATCTGGTGATCACAGCCGCACAAAAGGCAAAAGATCCGACGATGGCGATTCCGATTCGCGCCCTTTCGAACGTGACCTTCAACGAGCGCAAGGGGCTGCTCGAGATGGGAAGTAAGAAGCAGGCCCGTTCATTCTTCAACGTCGGTATGGCCAAGAAGTTTATGCAGACGATGTTGGTCGCGGACGCCCTCTCCGAATTACAACGCGCGGAATTGACGACCTCACTCAGAGAGATCTACTACCGGACCAAGCACACTATTCAGGACTCGCACGAGAATACGTTCGACACCCAGGACGAATCGGACCCGATCATCGAAGATCTGGAAGTCTCGCTCACAGCGCTCCGCGAAGAGTTGCATGTACGCGCAGAGAACGGCGGAAGTGTCGTCGGTCCGCTCGTACTCGGAGACGACGGCGATCGGGTGGATTGCGCCAAGCTGGGTAAGGGCGGTTACTCGGTTCCCTCGATTGTCGAACCTGAATATGTGGAAATCCGCCGCTGCACGGCGGACTTCGTCCTTCTGGTCGAAAAAGGCACGCAGTGGAACCGCCTCTCAGAAGACAAGTTCTGGCGTCGCTATAACTGCGTGCTGCTGACTGGAAATGGACAGCCGCCCCGTGGGGTTCGACGTTTAGCGCGGCGGCTGCACGAAGAATATAAACTCCCGGTCTATGTTCTGGTCGATAACGATCCCTGGGGGTACTATATCTATTCCGTCGTCAAGCAAGGCTCGATCAATCTGGCATTCGAGAGCCAACGGATGGCGATTCCCAAAGCGAAGTTCATCGGCCTCTCCAGCGCCGACCCTGAACGGTATGAGCTTCCGCGTAACGTCGGGATCAAACTGAACGAGAAGGACATCGCCCGGGCGAAAGAACTCCTCAACTATCAGTGGTTCCAGAAACCGGCCTGGCAGGCTGAAATCAAGCGGATGCTCGCGAGCGGACTCAAGTACGAACTGGATGCCCTCGCCAACAAAGATTTCCAGTACCTCACCAAAAAATATCTTCCACGGAAACTGAAAGAGAAGGACTGGCTGGATTAGGCAGATCCGTTCTCTTGCATCGTATTCTGATCCCGGTATCTACTCCGCGGGCAACATCAGATACAGCCCGATCGCAATGATCGGTCCCGCGACATACATCGCTTTCTTGCCGAAGCTATCGTAGACGCCATAGATCAAGATTGCGCCCATGAAGAAGAAGTAGAGCTGTCCGATACCCCGATAGCCCGCGCTATGTTCCGCTGCCAGTGCGAGGGTAGGCGATCCCAGGATCAATCCGGCTGACAGGGCTGCTAATCGTTTCATCACGCTCTCCATTTCAATGAGGTTAAGACACGGAACTTCATGCCGGTGGCCGGTTCTGTTGCGCAGACAACAACGCCCTCATGGCGAAGTCTGCCAAGAGGGCGCGATTCAGTTCTTGAACGATTCTGTGCGGTTGGATTGGGCGAAACTAGCAAGGGGGCACACTACACCTCTGTGTCATATGGATAAGAGAAACTAATTTGCGCCTTCTCATAGCCGGAAGTCAAACCGGCGCCGTGGGGGGGGAG
>JAABQN010000034.1 GCA_011391455.1 Nitrospiraceae bacterium | reverse complement strand
CGCCTCCGGTTTCGACTCGCCTGCGGCCTTGCTGGACGGGCTTTTTGAGCATCCTGCGAATCTTGATTCGTGACATGGTCTCCTTTCAGATCAAACTCACTGAACGGATGAACGACGAGATACGAGCGATGAAGGCTCGTTGCAGCTACGTATTCGCATTCATCGATACTGCCGGCGACAGGCACAGGCTGAAGCAGGGGAAAGAAGATTTCTTGACACCAGGGGTGAACGCTGTGTCAGCTATGAATGGAGCTATGCCGGTCAGCATGTTCAATAGTTAGATGCGCGAGGAAATCGTATTGCGACAACATTTGGAGCAGCTGAAGACCGTTCTGCAACGGGTGGGCGATGACCATTGGGGTCTGATCGATCGAGCCTTGGGCGGCTCTGAGGAGAACCTTAGGGCGTTTCTTATCTCCAATGAGCTGTGGGGTGGGGCTGGGTCGATTGCTGACCAGGTGGGCTACGAGCAGGGTCGTGAGGTGAAGAGATTGGTCGAAGCGGCCATGATAAATTTCGGCGAATGGCAGATTGAAGCGGGGATAGTGAACGCCCGCACGGGGATGTGGGTTGATGTCTTTCACGAGTGGCAGCGAAACGGCATCTAACGAGCAGCTCCAGCAGCCGTGTTCGTGAGTTGTATTTTCGTGGTGCGGCTGAGCAGCGACGGTAGGCGTCGAAAGAAGGGGGCGTGTCTCACGACACGCCCCCTGTGTTTTGAGCTTTCTGTGGTCAGCCGGAGTTACTTCAATGCGTCAATGCCGGCGCCGAAGTTAATGTGAAACGCTGCTCCGTTCATCACCAGCGCCGGGACTGACTTGACGCCGGCTGCTTCGGCTTCTGCCACGCGTCCTTTGTTTGTACCGAGATGGACGTGTTCCACATCATACTTCGACGGATCCAGAGCGTTGGCGACGCTGTTCTCGGCTGCGACGCATACGGGGCATCCTGCGTGGTAGAACGTTGCTTTGGTTTTCATTGTGATCTCCCTTCAAAGGTAATAATTTTGTTGATGTTACTGTAACCGCTTTAGCGTAGAAACACCTCTACGCTCAGGCAGCAGCCACTGTTTAGTTCTCCTGCCACCTTGTCGGATAACCTACTGACAATCTGATAATGAAATCAATAGAAAAATTACCGCCCCAGGGGCGTGAAGCGCGAGAACCGGATTGTTTCTCTTGTTTAGTTGGTTTGTTTGGTTGAACGAGATTAGCCATATGAACAAAACTGACCAGATAAACTTTCCCTCGTCTCGCCCGT
>JAABQN010000033.1 GCA_011391455.1 Nitrospiraceae bacterium | reverse complement strand
GCGTGATTTCTCAACGAATCGTCATGAATAATGCGGGCTAGGGCATGGGGCATCTTCTTTGATGCCCCTCAGTGTGGTACACCTAATACGATGTCTACGGATTAAAATTTGGCGACTGTTGAGTTTGTTAGGTGAGTGCCGATCCGTAGACACTGAGCATACGACGGAGGACACTGTTGAGCCCGACAATTTTTAGAGCAGGAGGGTTCCGCTTCTATTTCTTTTCCCGCGAGGAAACACGAATGCACGTTCATGTGTATTGTGAGCGCGGTGAGGCGAAATTCTGGATGGAACCAACGATCGAATTGGCGCAGAATTCCGGTATGGCCGCCCGGCAAATCCGGATTGCGAAAACTCTTATCGAGGAGCATTACGATGAAATCCGCAACGCTTGGCAAACGCACTTCGGGTGCTGAGGTGACGAACATCTCCGGGCATGGATTCTGGCTGCTAGTGGCCGACGAAGAGCTATTTGTTTCGTTCAAAGAGTTTCCCTGGTTCAAAGATGCATCGGTGGCAGAGATCCTGAATGTCGAGTGGCCGCAGCCTCATCACCTCTATTGGCCTAGTCTTGATGTGGATGTAGCCGTTGAATCCATCAAGCATCCGGAGAAGTTCCCTCTCATCTCGAAAGAATTGCGCCTCACGAAGCGTTCCAGCCGACAGGCAAAAGCGCGCCGCTGAGCGTAGCCCGCAGTATTCTTGAGTGCGTCTGCTGCAATCGCAGATTCGCTGCTCATGCGAGTGAAACGTCGTTCGTGAAGCGCGAAGGGACCGACTGGTCTTTCTTATTTATTCTCCTTCGCCAAAACCCCGTAGCTTGCTACGGGGATGAAGGCGAGGAGAACCCTCCATAGCCTTGGCGAAGGAGGGTAGTGGCTTCGGAGAATTTCGCAAGATACCCCGCAGTTTACTGCGGGGAGCTTCATTTGGTTTGTTTGGTTGAACGAAACTAACCAGATGAACCGAATCAACCAGATAGACCAAACAAACCAGATTAGCGAATGACCTGAATCGCTTTCCATCGTTCCGATCGATAGCGCCAGAGTAGCAGCCCCATTCGGACCGTCCAATCCGCAATCATGGCGCTCCAGACAAAAAGTACATCGAGTGCGAGCCAGGGGCCTGCGATGGCTGCGAGAGGCAGGCGAATTCCCCACATGCCGACCGTCGTTGCCACCATAATGAATCTGGTATCGCCGGCTCCACGTAGCGATCCGGCCAGGACCATGGTGAGAGCGAGCGGCACCTGGAGGATAGCGACGATGCGCAGAAACACCGTCCCGAGTTCGACGACGGCTTCGTCGTTGGTAAAGGTACGGAGCAACGCATAGGGAAAGAAAAAGAACAGCAGGCCCATTGAGGCCATCGCGATGCCGGCCAGGCGATTCGCCTCCCAGTTTTCGAGTTTGGCCCGGACATATTTCCCCGCGCCGATACTCTGCCCCACCATCGTGGCTGCTGCGATCGCGAAGCCATACCCAGGCAGAAACGAGAGGGATTCGATCGACAAACCGACTTGATGGGCGGCGTAAGTCACAGTGCCGTACATGAGAATTATCTTGGTGTAGAGAATAATCCCTGCCTGTTGAAATATCCGCTCGCCGGAAACCGACGCGCCAATCTGCCAAGTGGAGCGCAAGAGATCGCGTCGTACGTGGAGTGATTTTTTAAAAAGCTTTCGGCAGGCCCAGAGGAGATAGGTTACGCCCGTTCCTTCTGCGATACCAGCTGCCACGGCTGCACCGGTAATACCCAAAGCAGGGAATCCCCAGAGTCCGTAGACCAGTGGGTAGGCGATCGTCAGATACAGGAGATTTACTGCGATCAAGGCGTACATGGGAGTTTTAGTGTCTCCGGTGCCTTGTATAATCGAAGAGAGGACCTGCAAGAAGATCGTGCAGGGAATGACCAGGAAAATGAAATTCGAGTAGGGAAGGGCCAGTGTGATGACATCGTGTTCTGCGCCCATCAGTTCCATGATGACACGATTCAGGGACAATCCGAGCAGCACAAGTGAGCCGGATATGATAGCGGCCAATCCGAGGAGATGGGTGGCGGCTTCTCCGACGTCGTTGGTGCGGCGAGCGCCCCACAGTTGGGCGATGAGGACGTTGGCTCCTACCGATAGTCCAGAGACGAGCGTGGTGGCCATGAAGGCCAGCAACTGGCCAAGTCCGACAGCTGCGATGGATGTGGCGCCAAGACCTCCGACCAGGAAGACAGCGGCGATGCCTTCGGTGCGTTGAAGCAGGGTGCTGACCGTGACTGGTAAGGCCAGGGTCAGGACGGATTTTCTGATCTGTGAAACGCTGGATGCCATGGCGGGCCATCCTAGCAGGATGTTGACTAACAGGTTGCTGAAAACTACGTCAGTCTATCTGGTCTATTCGGTCTGTCTGGTGCATCTGGTTAGTTTGGTCCAACCAACCACACGAGATAGACCGAACAGACAAGATAGACCAGACAGACCAGAAGAACTGGACAAACGTGTGTCTGGCCGATTAGTGTCGTCTCACCATGACTGAACTCGGCGATCTCTCATCCGTTCCGCTTCCGAAGGCTCCGCGCCTGTCAAAGTCAAAATTCCTGTCCGGCTTGCAATGCCACAAACGTCTGTATCTTGAAGTTCATCAACCCTCTCTCGCGACCAAGCCGGATGCGGCGACTCAGGCGATGTTTGATATGGGAACGGAAGTCGGGAAGTTGGCCAGGAGTCGCTTCTCAGGCGGGGTATTGGTGGCAGCGGGGTATCGCCAGACAGAAGCCGCTCTTGCGCAGACGGCTGATCTGGTCCAGGATCTCATGGCGCCGGCCATTTTCGAAGCGGCATTTTTATACGGTGGGGTGCTGATACGCGCAGATGTGTTGGAGCGTGTCCCGACCACGGAGGGTCAGCCCTGTGGCTGGCGTCTGATCGAGGTCAAGTCTTCAACAAAGGTCAAAGACGTGCATCTCGAAGATCTCGCTGTGCAAAGCGAAGTGATACTGGGCGCTGGGCTGACGCTCGTCTCCGTCGGTCTCATGCATATCAATACCGGATATCTGTATCGAGAGGGAGCGATCGATCTGACAGAGTTATTTGCGATTCAGGATCTGTCCGAGGCTGTGGCCCAACGACGGATTGCGGTGCCAGAGCGGTTGGCCACGATGAGTCGCATGTTGCTCCAGACGCAAGCCCCTGACATCGAGCCGGATCGGCATTGTCATACACCCTACGATTGCCCCTTCTGGGAACATTGCACCAAAGACAAACCGACGCGGTGGATTCATTACTTGCCGGGATCGAAGCAGGTGGTCAGTCAGTTGGCTCAACAGGGGGTGACGACGATCGATGAGATTCCGGACGGTACGAAGCTGTCGCCGATTCAGCGCCATGTGAAGGAAAATCTCGAGTGGGTGTCTGCGAAGCTCGGTTCTGTGTTGAAGGCCGTGCAGTATCCTGTGCATCACCTCGATTTCGAAACGGTCATGCTGGCGGTGCCTCGGTTTTCGGAGACAAGACCCTATCAAGCCCTGGCTGTTCAGTGGTCGAACCATATTGAACAGGCAAGCGGCGAACTGCGCCACGAGGAGTTTTTGCACAAGGATGTGAGCGATCCACGGAAAGTTCTTGCCGAATCCTTGCTGGAGTCTTTGGGGGATAGGGGGAGTATCTGCGTCTATTCGCCGTACGAACGGTCTATCTTGGAGCAGCTAGCCGTTGCAGTTCCATCACTCAGGCAAGCCCTGTTGCGCATTGTTGGCCGGCTTTGGGATCTCTTTCCGATCATACGCGATCACTACTACCATCCGGCCTTCGGCGGGTCCTATTCCATCAAGTCGGTGCTGCCGGCCATGGTTCCCTCACTGGCCTATGACGATCTGGCAATCAAAGAGGGAGGGCATGCGGCCAGTCAATACTACCGCATGGTCTTTGTTGAAACGGATTGGGTCGAACGGGCGAATATTCAGGAAGCGTTGCTAGCCTACTGTAAGCGCGACACTCTTGCGATGGTTGAGCTCAGGCGAGCGTTGAAGAAAAAAGCGCAGATGAAAGACGAGACGGGTTGATCTGGTCTATCTGGTTTGTTTTGTTCATTTGGTGAGAATGGTGTCTTCTATTCGTTGAACCGAACAACCAAATAAACAAAACAAACCAGACGAACCAAACAACAGCGAGTTTAATTTGGCGGAGAGGGTGGGGATCGAACCCACGGTCCCGTTGCCAGGACAGCAGTTTTCGAGACTGCCCGATTCGGCCACTCTCGCACCTCTCCGCAGGATCGAGCGCGTGAGCTTACCCTGGGGGCTGTCATTTTTCAATCGGTTTTCTTTCCGTAACCAGATGAACCAAATCAACCAAATTCAGCATCCTGCTATTGGAGTCTATCGATGAATCCTGGTGCCGGTGAGCCGGTCATGGTTTTCCCGTCCATCGGGATGGTCGCAACGGTCGGCTGGTCGGCGCCGATCGCGATGGAGGATCGGACCATTCATGTCTGGGGCTTCTCGCTCGACGGAAGCCTGTCTTTCGTTGAGCGATGCCGTTCCTGGTTGAGCGAAGATGAACGTGGGAGAGCGGGCCGATTCATCAGCCAACAGGATCAACGCCGATTCGTACTGGCGCATGGAGGGCTTAGAGCGGTACTCGGTCGATACCTTGGGCTAGGCCCCGATGCGGTAGAGCTGGATTGCAGTGAAGCGGGGAAGCCCTTCGTGAGGAAGGAGCAACGAGGTCAATCCGCAATCACGTTCAATATGTCCCATGCGCATGGCCGTGCGCTCATAGCAGTCTCAAAAGGACGAGAGGTTGGAGTTGACGTTGAACGAATTCGTTCGGACATCGAGGTTGCAAAACTTTCCAAACGGTACTTTGCTCCATCCGAACAGGCCTCGATCATGGAGTTGGCTCAGGAGCAGCGTGCGCCAAGATTCTTCCGTTACTGGGTTGCGAAAGAGGCGGTGCTCAAAGCGCAAGGTATCGGACTTCGAGCCTTGAGTCAGTGCGAGATTATCTTGGGGGCAGACGGAGTCGGAGCAGAGGTTCTGGTTCCGGCAGGTTCTCCGCTCCAAAACAATTGGAGGGTTCGTCTCCTCTCTTGTGACGAAGGATGGGAAGCAGCGGTTGCTGCTCAAGGGGGAGACTGGGCCGTGCAGGGTGGCCCAGCAGGAAGCTGAGTTTGGTTTGTCTGGTCTGTCTGGTTTGTTTGGTTTTTTGGTTGAACGAAATTAACCAGACGAACCAAATAAACAAAATAAACCAAATAAGCCGGGTTTGTGCGGTGGTGTTTCGCGAAGCTTTTTGAAAAACTTCTGAAGTAGAGCCTGACTTTCCTGCTCGAGGACTCCGCCGGTTACCAGGACTCGGTGGTTCAGCTTCGCCTCAGACGGCAGGTTGAACAGCGATCCGCAGGCGCCGGCCTTTGGATCCGATGCCCCAAAGACGACTCGCGACACCCTCGCTAAAATAATGGCTCCGATACACATCGTGCAGGGCTCCACAGTCACGTAGAGGGTCGTGCCGGTCAATCGCCAAGTTCCCAATGCGGTCGCCGCGGCGCGGATCGCTATCACCTCCGCATGGGCTGTGGGATCCTGCCAGAGTTCACGGTAATTGTGTGCTTGCGCCAGCACCTGACCGTCGCGAACGATCAAGGCGGCGATCGGTACTTCGCCGACAGCCGGCGCCTTGGCCGCTTCCTCCAGGGCCATCCGCATAAATGTGAGGTCTTCTGCGCGCTCGTCTCCCGGCACCATTTGGTCTGTCTCGTCTTTCTCGTCTGTCTGGTCTGTTCGGTCGGTCTAGTGTGTTTGGTTGAACGAAACTAATCAGATGAACCAGACAGACCAGGCTAGGAGCGGCTCAAGAGGTACATCGGTTCGGTTGGTTGTGAGCGGCCACCTGAGGGTTCAAGGCTGACGCCGAAAGTTTTCGCAAGCGTGAAGTTCAATACTTTTTTGACTAGGAGGTGAGTGGTTTCTCCCGTATCCACGCGGAAGGTTCCGATGCTCACGGGTTTGTCCTGAATGGCCCATAGCTGATAGGTCGTGCCAGTGGGGCATTCCGGTAGATTCACGGAGTAGAGCCAGACTTTTTGGATTCGAGAATCGTACAGCAGGAATCCCGTGGCCTGTTTTGCTATGTCCGATCCGATGAGGGAGATCGCGTTGACGTTGGGAATTCGAAGGAGTGTGGCGAATTCGTCTTGCGGAGTCTCGACGGTTCGGCCTCCGCTTCGCTGGATTAATTGAGTACGAGTCTCTTCCAGATCTGTCTCTCGCTGGGCCAGCCGCTCCTTGGTCTCAGCAGCTTCGTGCGCTCGTTGCTGCAGTTCGTTACGTAAGTCAGCAAGGGCTTTGGTTTGGTCGCCGACCTCACGATCTACACCGGCAAGCTTGGTCGACTTTTCCAGGAGTGCTGCTTCGAGTTGCTGAATTTTCGCTATGTCGCTGGAACGTTGAGTCCAGACGTCCCACACGAAATATCCACCGACCGCCACGATCAAGAGCAGCCCTACGCCAAGGGCCCAGGGTAGCGCCGCCGATTGGACCGGGGCCTCAGGAGGAAAGAGGTGGTCCATCCAATCACCGGGGTCAAGGCTTGACCGGGCTGGATCGCTGGGTACCGATTGAGCCGGAATCGGCTCGGGGCTTCGTTCGGCCATGATCTTGGCTTTGAGGGAGCGCGGAGGCTTGCTCGGACTCAGAGCGAGCGGGAGGAGCGCGGCGATCGACTGATAGTCCTTCAGCGTGCTGTGACAGGAAGCGCAGCCGGAGAGTAAGTGGGCTTCCAGCGCCTGTCGCTCGACCCGGTCCAGCGCACCGGCCGCATACAAGGGAACCGACTCTTCGAGTTCTTCATGCTTCATTGGGGCGAACCCTCGTTCTGCCACTGTTTGAGTGCGGCTTGGAGTTTAGTCATTCCAAGTTTGATCCTGGTCTTGACGGTCCAGAGCGGCTGGTTCAGTTGTGCGGCGATCTCGCCATACGAGAGGCCTCCGTAATAGGCGAGTTCAATCGCTTGCTGCTGGGCCTGGGGTAGTCCGGCCAGAGCTGCTCCGACCGCACTGCGCAGGTCTTGATCGGCCTGCGTTCCCAGTGGGATCGGATCCGGGTCTGTTACCTGCACAGCCGTTGTGGTTTCCGGTGGGTTAATGGCGCGAGAGCCTTGCGTACCTTTGGCTCGTAGCCGGTCGATGGCTCGACTCTTCGTGAGGGTGACCAACCATGCGTCCGGGGTTCCACGTCCGATGTCATAGCGGGAGACCTTCCGCCAGATTTCCAAATAGACATCCTGCACGAGATCCGCCGCTTCCTCGTGGTTTCCCAAGATCCTGACTGCCAACGAAAACAAAAGCACACTCGAATGGTCATAGAGTTGGCTGAAGGCCTGCTGATCACCTTTGACTACGCGTGCCAGCAGGGCTGCATCGATTGTCGAGGCGGCATGTTGTAAGGCTTTGTCCATATCGCGAGCGAGTTGTGACGGAAAGCTGGAATCACCTCATATTTGCCACGACTATAGCATTCTACGGATAGAACGGGCAAAAAGATGTGTATTTTAGGTTTGGAGTTATTGAAACTCCGAGGTCCAGCCTGAAACGTGGAACATGAAACTAGAAACTCCACTTTCGAACGATCGCTTCGGCCGCCTCCGTTGCCCCGGTTGAAGGCGGCGGCGACAAAGGTGCCGATGTGGTTAAGGCTTCCCGTAAGGCTGGTTCCCAATGGCCTTGCGTGAAGTCGTCGATCGACAATTCGACGCTGCGTCCGTGACGATGCAGATAGTCAACCAGCGGCGGTTCATCGGCAAAATTAAATCGTCTGACGTACACGATCGGCTGTTGAAGCGCAACTGCCTCGACGATGGTGCCGTATCCAGGCTTGGTCATGATGACATCGACAGAGGCAAGCAGGGTTTTAAAGGAGAATGGGAGTGCCTTCGTGGAATGAATCCGGGAATACCCCAATGGGGCTGGGCCATCGATGATGAAGCGATAAGGGCGCAACTGTTCCATTTGCTTCAGGGGGAGGGAGGTGAGAGGAATACCGCCGAATCCCACCAAGACGAGCCGTTCGCCGGATGTCAGGTCGAGGGCTGAGGCAAGCCGGTTTCGTTCAGGAGGGGCGGGATCGGCTATCGGGCCAATATCGATCATGCTGGAGAAAGCATCGATGCTGGGCGCAGGGGTAATGCGAAGGGCCATGTCTACTTTCGCATAGCTGTCGCGGATGCACTCAATCAACTTCCGGCGTGAAGGGCTTGACGCATGACAGTACTCTTTGAGTACGAGATCCCAAGTGAAGTTTGCCAAGGCAACGGTCGGTATCTGTGCGCGAGAACCGGCCTCAATGGCGAGGTAGGGTGTGTCGGCGATGACCAACGAGGGCGCTGCTGCCTGCATGGCGGCGATTTCGTTGGACAGGCGTGTCTCCCAGGTTTCGTGGAAATGCTGGTGCGCCGCCCAGGTTGCATCGATATCGATCTTGAGTGGTCCGTCTTGGATACAGCCGACGTCTTGGTGTTCGGGACTATGCTTCCATTGGATTGTCAGACGGTCGTGGAAAAACGAGGCTGGGACCGTAGTGCGGAGGACGACAGTCAGACCTGGCACGATGGCACCCAATGCGTTGAGTACCGGCACCACTTGCGCCGCGTGACCGTATCCATGTCCGGAGATGGCACACCAAATTAGCGGCATCTTGATGAGAAGGTAAAAGTTAAAAGGTAACCACTCAGGTAAATAGGCTGAATGCCTTAGGAGCTAAAGGGAGACAACGGGGTAGAGGGGTAAGAAGCTACCCCGACTATCCCTGTATCCCGCTACCCCCGCTGTACTCGGTTCAGCTGCTGGAGAACCCCGGTTCTATCGGGGCGATGTTGTATTGCAGTTCGAGGTCGAACTCATCGATTAACTCATTAGCGGTGGAAATGCCGAGGTCGGATTTCACCTCGCTGATCACAAGATCGATCGCTGCTCCGGCATGAACCCCGTATTGCGTCATCGCCGATTCGATTCGCTGCCTGGCTTCTTCAGTCTTCATGGGGTCCTCCTCGCTCCATCACAGTCCGATTCGTTATCCCAACGTCTCTAGTATTGCTTGCATCTCAGGGACAAGGTCTCCCCCTCCGTTCGATCGTCCGGAGCGGGCAGCGTCAATGCCGGCTTGCAAGATGGGCTTGGCTTCATTTTTCCGCCCTAAAGAGACTAAGGCGCGTCCGAGGTGGAGATGCGATGCCACGTGGGTCGGATCAAGCTGTGTGGCGACGGTCAGGTGCTCGACCGCTTCATCAAGGTTGCCACCTTCTTGGATGAGTTTATTTCCGAGCCCGTAACGGCCGAGAAAGCCCTTTGGGTTTTTGGTGACCATCTGCCTGAACGCATCAAGATCCACATCGTCCTCCTCGTGGTAGCAGGATGCATGATACCACTGGGAAGAAGGAGAGAGCCAGGGCTATGAAGACTGAGGAAGAGTTTTGTATAGGGCTATCGAGGAGAGGCGCCTGCGATAGGTTGAGAAATGGGGATTGCATGGGGAGTCGAATGGCGGATTCCGACTGAGACGGTGCGAATCGGGTGATCCTGGGATTGCGCATGGCTGGCAAGATAAAAGGCTGAGTCCTGAATGACCTGATTGAGCAGGGACGACAGGCAAGCTTCCGTAACCTGTCCTTTCAACTGTTCGATGATTTCCGGATTCGCACCGAACAGGTTGTAGTGGGCCGATCCATTAGATGTGGCGGTGTATTGCTTGGTCTGCCCATCCCATCGTTCCATCTCAAGCGACATCTGGGCGCCGAAGTCGTAATTGAGGGAGATGAACGGCGCCAGCGTAAACATGGAGGCGCTGACGAGGAAGCCTCGCCAGGCAGCTTGGCCGGCATGGGGCTCGACAAGATTGTCGATCGACAAACGCACAGTGACACGAGCCTGGTTCGCCTCCGGTTGTGTGTATCCTGATTGATAATGTTGAGAGAACAGGCGTGTGGCTTCAATGGCGCCGAGTATCTGCCGTTCGAGGATTGCGGGCGGAGGGACCGACGAGCCGTTATGGGTTACCCGTATCGTTTCAAGCAGGAGAGGCACTCGTGCATCCGTGGCGACTATGGTGTTGGCAGACGGTATTGTGTCTGTGGGGGCAGCCAGTTCGATTGAATGGGAGCAGGCGGTTCCCAGGCCGAGTGTCATAACAAGGACGCTGCCGATCAATGGTCGTGAAAACATCCGGTCCATCATTTTGTCTTCTCCTGATTTAGCAGGCTACGGAAAAGCTAAGTTTCTGCTCAAAGTCCACTGTTTTCTTGCGAATAGCGATGTCACAAGAACGGATCGCAGGATGCTCAAAATGGCCGTCCAGCGCGGCCGCAGCGAGCGAAGAGGCGAGGCGTACGCTTCGGTACGTTGAGCCTCTGAGCGATGCGAGAACAAAGCTGGCGGACATTTTCAGCATCCTATTAGAAAAAGAATGAGAAGCCGCCAAAGGGTAAGCTGGCATTGAGTCCGATGTTCGGGTAGCTCGTGCCGGCATTGGATATATGATGAAAGCGATAGCCGACGTTGAGTGCAGCTCGGTCGGTCAGGAAATAGGAGACCCCGAAACCGGACGTCAAGACGAAGTTGAACCGGCTGGACTCTTCCGGAATCTTCCCGGCGAGATCGGTCCAAAAGGGGCCTCCGGCAAATTCAGCATAGGGCCGGATTCGATCCAGTGCGGTGAAGCTGTATTTGATTTTCGGGGTGAAGCCGAGGCCATGCGTGAGAAACGGCTCCTGAAACTGGATGTAGACCATCTCCGCGCCGACCGAGACCTGCCCGCGATACCAACTGCCGCCCATCGGGTCAGTGATGGTGATCATCCAGGAGGGCATGAAGGCCGGGCCTTCTTGCTTGGTTGTGTGGTCCTGTGTGAGACGATGGGGAAGCATATAGCCGGCGCTGAGTCCGACTTCTTGCGTACCGACTGTGATTGTGGGCCTGACATCTACGGCATGCGCGCCGGTCGTCGTCATGAGAAACCCAAGAACGAATGCTGTGATGATTCGAAGAAAAAATGGCATGTAACATCCACGTCAATATCCTGTCGGTCAGGTTTTCGTAAAACTTGAAGCAACAGGGTGACTTCCCAAAGGTAGCAGAGGATTGAATTCTGTCCAGAAATACACAGGGTTCGGCTTGGCGGAAAGTGAGAGAATGCTGGACAGTGGGTAGAGGCTGTTCAGGCAGGCAGGGAATGACAGAGAGGCTAAGCGGATTATTTCAGCTTCGCAAGACAGGCCGAGTCGGTTTGAAGTTCGAGCAGTTGGTATCGCTGGTCGAGAGCAACCACTCGTTCAAGGCATCGCCTGGCTGAAACAAAGTCGTGACGGGTGTCATAGATTGTGGCAAGGAGTCGGAGCACTGCAGCTTCGGCAGGTTCATTGCCGAGCTTGATGTAATGTTCCGAAGCATTGTTCAGAGAGCGTTCGGCTCTGGTCAAATCGCCTTGATCGAGAAAGCACTTGCCGAGCTGGCTATAGGTTACTGCCAGTCCTTCTTCATTCCCGACGACTCGGTGATGGTCGAGGGCCTGCGTGAATAACGTGACGGCCTGATCCCACCGCTCTTCACGAGCTTCTTGCAGCGCCAGGTTATTGTAGAGAATCCCAAGCGCGCGATCGTCTTTCAGATCACGCAGCAGGTCTAAGGCTTCGAGATAATAGGGTCGGACTTTTTCAGGATGGCCGGCGCCGATGTGGAGATTGCCGAGATTCACCAGCGTGTGGGCGATAGCCTCGTGATTCAGCTCTGTGCGCTGGATCG
>JAABQN010000319.1 GCA_011391455.1 Nitrospiraceae bacterium | reverse complement strand
GGATGAGGATCGATCCGTACCCGACTGTTATGTGGGAGAGCTTTCCAGGATGCCGGCTTCTGGGGAGACGCTTTGCTCGACCCGAATTCTCTTCCCGGCTGCGCTCGACCGGACAGGAACCGAGGGGCCGTATTTCTGACACGATCTGAACTACGAAGAAAGACGCAAAATCGGATACCAAAGGAACCAGATGGCGGATGATGCCTCCAGTTGCGCTGCATCGCCACGATTGTCCGCCGTCCGGTGTCACATGTGGCCTGAGTCACCTTGGACCAGTTCACCGGGTAGCGATTTGCCCGGTTAAGAGATGCCCAACTTACGGCTTCGGATCACCATCACCCGCCAGAT
The DNA here is from genome assembly GCA_011391455.1 of Nitrospiraceae bacterium. Lineage (GTDB taxonomy): Bacteria > Nitrospirota > Nitrospiria > Nitrospirales > Nitrospiraceae > Palsa-1315. The sequence continues at coordinate 1,673 of JAABQN010000319.1, read as the reverse complement.
CGCGGAAGGAGCCAAGGGAAACGTCAGGGCCGCTATGGCGGAATCGGAGATGTGGATTGGGTGATTAACTGAACGTCTTTTCAAAGTTGGTGCGCATGAGGGGCGAAAGAGCGGTTCGGAGAGCGGGAGAATGGGGGTTGATGGTTGGAACCGCTTGCGGCAAATTCCGGAGGTTGACGCGCGGCGGTCGGCCATGATAGGTTCACGGCGTCCCGCACGGGACACCATGAAGACCCCAGCGTTTACTTTATCACGGATCCTCACCCACCTGCTTGCAGTGGCGATCGGTGGGGCGGTGGCGTGGCAGGGCCGGCCCGTGCAGATCGAGCCGACCGCAGCCGGCCCTTCCACCAGCAGTCGCGACCGCCCCGCTTCCGGGCAAATGGTGGAGCTGCTGCCTGAAAATCGCCGGTATGGCAAGAATTGGGGGGCGGAAAGCCGGGCGCGGGAGAAGGAAACCGCAGACAAAGTGGCAGCCATCACGAATTTTCCAGCGGAGATGAGCCGACTGGCTGCGCTGCAGCGGGACAACGCATTTTCCCGATGTCCGCAATTGCGCCTCGCTGTATCATAGCAGAACGTCAAATGTGATGTCACCGCGTCATTGCGGTGCGCTTGGATTGAGATTGAGAAGTTGTTGGACGGTTGACATCCATTACTTGTTGGGCGTTTTCTTGTAGGGTTCGAGATAGTAACTGACATCCTCTGGCGGCTCTCTCCCTAAGGTTCGACGAAACCACTCGTCTGGGGGAACCCGCCCATGTCGTATCTTCTCAAGGTCCTCAAGACTCATCAATCCTGAGTCATGGTCGCGAAGTCGCTCGGCTACAATCTCCACCTCCTGATGAAACACACGGTACATCTCCGTGGCCAAGCCCCTCCACATCAACGTAATCTTTATTTCCGTTCCATCAAAATTGCGGAGTCCATAGTATTTGCAAATCTCGGGCAATGCATCGTGTGCAATACTCAGACAAGGATCCTTGATAGCTTGTGGGAACAAATGGGCGACCTTCGAACGCTCGGGAAACCAAAATACACGAGACCAAGCGTGTCCCCGCACCCAAGCATCTTCAATGCGCGTCGATTCCTCCAGCATCTTCGCCTTCTTCTCGTTCGGCAAGTCCAAGAGGTGAAGATTCGTGATCGCCACGAATCGGAATTCAGGCGGTTCCGCAGATTCCCGAATCAGCCTCCAAATGGTCACTTCGTCGAGCGGTACAGTACAGGAAATCGTTCCCTCATCAGATTCACGGATCCAAGTGGCGACCTTTGTGCCATTCTTAACGGATACCCCGCCACTGCCACGACCCCATTGACCACTCGATAGCTGTTCGATCGGGGTCTTCTGAATTGTCAGATGTAGTCCGAGATCCTTGTTGATGTATTCTCTGTCCAGCAGCTTCCCGCTCCACTCAGCTTCTAGTTCTGCCGTTGCTTGGTGCAGAGTCAGCACAAGGAAGCATGAGGCAAGTGTGTAGGAATTCATGACTTTTCTATTTCTGCCCAACGTTTGATGCGCGCCCACCGGCGCGATTGAATGAAAAATGTAATGTTTCTGAAATGTTGATGACCGGTTGGCGCGCCACGACTTGTTGCATTATTGAGTCGAGCTTGTCCGAGTGTTGGATTTTGATTTCACATACGACGAAACCTCCCTCACAACAAGGCGA
>JAABQN010000318.1 GCA_011391455.1 Nitrospiraceae bacterium | reverse complement strand
ACCAACACGGAATTCCAAAGACGAGCCGGCATCTGCTGCCTCCTTCAGACTGACGATGAACTTCTGTATCGAGGTCGAAAACGAAACAGGCCGTCGAAGCGACGCTAACTGTGCGCGGTCGGAGGATGTACCAGTCGAGAGATGAGCAGGGTAGACGGAGGAGTCTCTGCCATTAAGGCAAGGAAACAGCTTGACTCACGATCGAATACACTCACGCGAGAAATGACACCGCCGTCCGTCGCCCCTTGCGGCGAATCGTCCTCGAAATCGGTTTCTTCCCAGGCATCACTGAAATCGCAAGCGTGCCCACTCCCGGTATCACCGGTCGAGTCGCACATGATATCGGAGGACCACCCAATCTGCGCAGCCGGAAAAACGGTGCATAGCAGAAGCAGCGCGAGGACGAGAATAGAGAAACATGAACGGATCGTTACCACAACACCTTATAAATACGAGGATGACCGTATTGTCAATGAGTTCGTTGAAATGCTCTGAGCGACTCCCCTAAAGATCGTGACGCAGCTGAGACAATCGATACTATAGTACCCTCCTCCCCGTCTCGGTTACAAGAAAAACTGTTAACCCACATTATTCATGCCGGTTCGTAGCGAAACAGCAAAGTAGCGCGCGACAAGCACGAGGAGCGGGAATAGACCGGCAAAATCCATGCTATCTGCTACACTTGTCTCAGTGCCCACACTAGACGCTCGATGCAACAAGGGGTGAGCAATGCGGCTTCGGTATGAATATGGGCTCCTGCTGATGGGAATGTTCTGGGGCTGTACGATGTTGCCCGGAACCCCGTCGCCGGCTTCGGCGCCAGTCTTTCACGCCGATGCGTCCGACACCGCCCTTTTGCACACGATCCAGCGAGAACAAGAACCGCTCCTCCGCACCTGCACGCAGGACCAGTCCTGCGATCAGGTGCATTTCACCCAGGCGATGCTCGCGCTATTCCAGAATGGCGAGGCGGCGGCGGCCTCCTTTCAACAAGCGCTGGCCGCCGCGCCGAACGGCCCCTTCGCAGATTCCAGTGCGCGCTGGATTCGGTTCCTGGCCCACCGGCCTGCCCTCTCTACTTCCGCCGATGAACCCCAAGGCGCGTTACTAGGGGTGATGAAAGGGTTGGTCCGCACCTGGCTGGGGCAACCGCGTACTGCCCGTACGACGGCCACAGGTCGAACCATGGAACCGGCCAAAAACCCGGATATCGCCGTCCCTATTCTTCAGCGGCAGATTCGTGATCGCGAAAAGCGGATCGCGGAGTTGACCGATCAGCTCAGCGCCCTCAAGCAGATCGACTTGGAAGCGCATCGGGCCAACAAGCTGAGTCCGCCGAGGACTCTGTCCAAGTAGTCACTGCTGGATAACATCGCCTCTTCTAACCCATTTTCCCAGCCCCCAGCCCCCGACGCACCACACCCTCTTCGTGCCTTTACTTTCCAAATCAAGAGGTTGTGATCCTTCCATAGGTGTCTGTCGAGGATTACATGTCTATACATAGTTACACTCGCTGCCGACAGGGCCAGGCCGCAGAATGATCCCCAGCTCCAAGGCCAGCTGGATATTCCATTGGAACGATTGGTACACAAGCATATTATGTCGGACACCGCGTACGACCGAATCAAAAACCTCATCGTCATTGAATGAAACTCTGACGGCAGTCCCACTTCAAAAGACCACACGCCAGTTTAAAATTTTTCCGCCACCTCAGCCGTGTTGCTGTCCTGACTACTCCCGAAGCCGACTCGATGAAGAATACCCTCAACTTGTCGGATTGACGAATGTATTTTGCGCAACAGCTCAGCCGTGGGATAAGTGGTCTTGGAATACTTGCCTTCGTCCGGAAGTCAGAACACGCCGCCCGGGATGAGAGTACAGTGAATTGCATGCCTTATGAGCCACCGATCGAACCACAAGAAACCTGCAAAACTTAATACCGCTTCGAATCACACTCCTTCAGGAGAAGAAAGACCCCCTACTTCAGACTCACGCATTCGGATTCTCCTGGTGGAAGACCATACCCTCGTCCGGGAAGCATTGGCCTCTCTTTTAGCCCTTGATCCAAAACTTCATGTCATCGGCGAGGCAGGCAACGGCGCTGATGCGCTCCGT
>JAABQN010000317.1 GCA_011391455.1 Nitrospiraceae bacterium | reverse complement strand
TCTACGTGCGGCCGTCGAACGAGGCCCTTCTCAGGGCGCGCGTTCCGGGAGCACAGGACCAACGTGGGTGTCCTTCCAGCTCTTTCACCATGTGCGTTCTGCGAGCAAGAAGGATGGTCTGGCGGCTCCCCCTTCCTTCTGAGACTGCGCGTTGCGCGAGCACAGAAGATCATCTAGCCTACCCTCTCATACCCCTTCCAAGCTCGCTCGTTTCTCTATTCAGGGGGTAGCCTGGTCGATCCTCGAATGCGCGCGTCGAACGAGCACCTTCTGAGCGTGCGCGTTCCGCGAGCAGGAGGACGACTAGGCTGCCCCCGCACCCCTTGCAGTTCCGCCGTCCAACCCGTACACTAAGCCTTTCGCGATCCAGCCTGGCCTGAACAGTCCTGCCCGATCGTTTATCAGCTGATCAATCATTGAGTCATTCGTACGGTAGAGCTATGCCACCTACAATTCTCTTGAGCTGCGAGTCCATCAGCAAAACCTACGGCGTGAAACCGTTGTTTACTGATTTATCAGTTGGGTTGGCCGAGGGCGACCATGTCGGATTGGTCGGGCCAAACGGCTCCGGCAAATCGACCCTGCTAAAAATCATGGCAGGGCTTGAAGAGCCGGACGAGGGCACCAGATCGATGCGCCGGCAACTCCGCGTCGGCTACGTTCCACAAGAACCGTTATTTGACGGATCCCATACGATCGAGGAAGTGCTTGCGCAAGTTCTTATCGACGAAGGTCATGATCCCCACGACCATAGCGGCCGCACGGCTGCGGCGCTCAGTCTGGGAGAGTTTCCCGCAACCGATCAATCTACGGCTACGCTCTCCGGAGGGTGGAAAAAACGCCTGGCCATCGTCCGCTCGCTGATGCTGGAACCGGATGTTCTGCTGATGGACGAGCCGACCAACCATTTGGATGTCGAAGGCATCCTGTGGTTGGAACGATTGTTACGGGCGGAAGCCCGCGCCTTTCTCGTCGTCAGCCATGATCGCCGTTTTCTGGAAGCCGTGACATCACGGATGATCGAGCTCAATCGCAGTTATCCCACTGGCGCATTCGAAGCCAAAGGCAACTACAGCGACTTTTTGGAACAGCGGGACGCCGCGCTGCACGCACAGGCCAACTATGAAGCGTCATTGGCCAACCGTGTCCGCCGCGAAGTGGAGTGGCTCCGGCGCGGGCCCAAAGCCCGCACGACGAAAGCCAAATCGCGGATCGACTCAGCCGGCCGCTTGATCGAGGAACTGAACAGCGCCGACGCCCGAAAGGACCAAGGTACGGCGGGCATCAATTTCACCGCATCGGGACGCAGGTCCAAACAGTTGGTCGAGGCGACGCAACTCTGCAAATCGCTCGGCGGACGGCCGATCATCAAAAATCTCGACCTGCTGCTCGGACCGGGCCAGCGCATCGGATTGCTGGGTCCGAACGGAAGCGGAAAGAGCACACTGCTCAAGCTTATCGCCGGAGCCCTCAAGCCTGATGCGGGCACCATCACCCGCGCGGACAAACTGCGCGTCGTTACGTTCGAGCAGCACCGCGAATCACTCGACCAATCTTGCTCGCTCCGTCGATCCCTCGCCCCGCACGGCGACTCGGTCGTCTATCAAGACCGCTCGGTGCATCTCGTCTCCTGGGCAAAACGGTTTCTCTTCCGAGCAGAGCAGCTAGACCTCCCGGTCTCCCGCCTCTCCGGAGGCGAACAGGCGCGGCTCCTCATCGCCAGGCTGATGCTCCAACCGGCCGATCTCTTGATCCTCGACGAACCGACGAACGACTTGGACATTCCCACGCTCGATGTGTTGGAAGATAGTCTGGTGGAATTCCCCGGCGCGTTGATGCTGGTGACGCACGACCGATGGCTCTTAGACCGTGTCTCCACCATGCTGCTCGCGCTAGACGGCACAGGCCAGACCGAATGGTTCGCCGACTATGCGCAATGGGAGTCGGCACAAGAACGAGCGGCCGAAGAACAGACTCGTGCCTCAACACCACGCCCCTCCAAGGCATCCCGCTCCGAGTCGGAATCGAATCCGAAGCCCAAAAAGACAGGCCTGTCCTATCGTGAGCAAAAGGAATGGGCAAAGATGGAGCAGCGAATCCTCCAGGCCGAAGAGACTATCGCCGCCTGTCAGGCTGCAGTGGAAGACC
>JAABQN010000316.1 GCA_011391455.1 Nitrospiraceae bacterium | reverse complement strand
GAACGCCTCCGCATACACACTCTCGGCAATTTGCGCGCCCAGGCCGCAAAACCGCCAGCCCTCTTCGACAATCACGAGACGTCCCGTCTTTTTGACTGAGGCCGCGATCGTTGGGAGATCCAACGGTTTAAGGGTACGGGGATCGATGACCTCGACCTCGATGCCCTCTCGACTCAATTGATCGGCTGCTTCCATCGCCAGCAGGAGCATCTTCGAATAGGCCACGATCGTCACATCACGCCCGGCACGCTTCACCTCGGCGACACCGATGGGGATCGTGTATTCACCCTCTTCAACATCGCCCTTCGTTCCGTAGAGCAATTGCGCTTCGATGAAGATGACAGGGTTCTTGTCCCGGATCGCGCTCTTTAGTAGGCCCTTTGCATCGTGCGGCGTAGCCGGGGCGATCACTTTCAATCCCGGCACGTGACAAAACCAGGCTTCCAGACTTTGTGAATGCTGCGCCCCAAGCTGGTGCGCGGCGCTGCCAGGCCCGCGAATGACCATCGGCACCGACAGCTGCCCCCCCGACATATATCGAATTTTAGCGGCATTGTTGACGATCTGATCCAAGGCTACAATGGCAAAATTCATGGTCATGAGTTCGACGATGGGATGCAGCCCCGCCATGGCAGCGCCGATTGCCAGCCCCGTGAAGCCGGCCTCCGTGATCGGCGTATCCACCACCCGTTGTGGGCCGAACTCTTCCACGAAACCCTTGCTGACCTTGAAGGCGCCCTGGTAGTAGCCCACTTCCTCGCCGATCAGAAAAATGCGCGAATCTCGACGCATTTCCTCCCGCATGGCTTGATTGAGCGCTTCCCGATAGGACATCAACATGTGTCAACCTGACGGCTGTTTCAGCGGTCGGTTAGTCAGCCAGAACGTCATTATAAAGCTCCGATGGGATGGGGAACGGGCTTTCATCCGCGAATTTGACGGCGGCCGTCACGACCTCGCCGACTTCTCGTTCAAGCAGTAGGAAATCGGCCTCGGTACCCAGATTGTTACTCAAGATCGTCTGCTTCAGCAATAGGAGAGGGTCGCGTTTGCGGTGTTCCTCCACCTCTTCTTTGGTTCGGTAATGTCCGTGCGCCGGGTCGGACATCGAATGGCCCATGAACCGGTAGGTCATTGCTTCGATGAACCATGGGCCCTGCCCCGCGCGCACCTGCTCGATGACCCTGCGCATCACGTCACGTACGGCCAATACATCCATGCCGTCCACGCGCTCAGCCATGATGCCATAGGAGCGGGCCGTCTCTGCCACGTCCGCATAAAGTGCGATGGCCCGTTCAGCCGGCGTTCCCATACCGTAGCGGTTATTCTCGCAGACGAAGATCACAGGGAGTTTCCATAAGGCCGCCAAATTCAGCGCTTCGTGGGCCTGGCCGCTAGGGATCGCCCCTTCACCGAAGAAGCAGACCGTCACAAGGTCGAGTGCTTGATACTTGGTCGCGAACGCGAGTCCTGTGGCAAGGGGAATGTGGCCGCCGACAATGGCGTAGCCGCCCATGAACCGGCGCGGAGCATCCACTAAGTGCATGGAGCCTCCTTTGCCATGGCACAGGCCCGTCGCTTTGCCGAACAGCTCAGCCATCACCTGGCCTGGATGGGAGCCTCGTGCGAGACAGTGCCCGTGGTCGCGGTACGCACTGATCGCGTAGTCATCCGGTCGAAGGGCGGCGATAGCCCCAACCGCAATGGCTTCTTCGCCGATATAGAGATGCAGGAATCCGGCAATTTTTGCGAGGGCGTACATCTCCGCCGATTTTTCTTCAAACCGGCGGATCAGCAGCATTTGACGAAAGAGGAATAGGACGTCGCTCCGGTCCATAGGTGGCATCATAAAGAGCCTAGTCGGACTAGACAGGCGGGACGAGCGAGGGTTCGAGGTTTTCTGAGCTTCAAACCCTGAACGTAGAACTTCGGATCTCGCCGGCCATCTGCACGAACTCTCCCAACGCTTATCCCGTCGTTTTGGCTCTCAGTTATGTTTTGGCAAACGGATTCTTGATTTTGCTCAGCAGGCTTTCGATCGGCGGAACGCCCGTTGCGGTGCCGGTGACTCCTGCGATAACTTTCTGCGCGATCTCCCGGAATG
>JAABQN010000315.1 GCA_011391455.1 Nitrospiraceae bacterium | reverse complement strand
GGCAGGCGCCGGAAAATTCGCAGTAGTCGCAATAGCCATCGGGAAGAATAAAAAACTCTCTCTTCGCGATGCCATCAACTAATGCAGAGAGCGTCTGCCGGATCATGTCGCCGGTATGGCCGGTCCAAAGGCCCGCGTCGAACGTTGAACGAGAGAGAGGTTGCTTCCACTGTGGAGCCAGAAAGAGTAATTGGACTTCGGTTACTGCGGGAAGCGATGGCAGGGCCATACGGGCATACAGCGGCGGTTGCAGTCGCAATCCGCGCACAGCCGACAAGGCCAGGTTGCGGTCCACGGCGCTGATCTCATTACCCTGCTTAAATTTATAGTCCACGATACGGACCGCTGCGGGATCAGCCCGGTAATCGACACGGTCCAGAGTGCCATGAATCTTCAGGGAGCCGGACAACGAATCGGACTCCAGTGGGACAACGCCTTGGACGGATGCTTCAAAGGCGACAGGGCGGAATCCGGTTGCGAGATACTCCACCTGGTCCGATGAGACGGCAGCGGTCACCAACTCAGTCACCTGTTCACGCGCCAGTGTCCAGAGCAGAGCATGCCCTGTCCCCTGACTTGCCGCATAGGCGGCAAACGTCTCGGCCACTGCCGCTTGCACCGTAGATCGCACCGTAGCCTCGGCCAGCGAGCTATCTGGCCATTGAAGCAACAGCAACCGTTCATAGCTCAATCGAAGCGATGCATGAATAAGAGTTCCGATCGTTAAGGGAGGCAGGTGGTCCTGCTGAAGCCGTCGCACCGGCTCCAATCGAAGAACTTTTTCTGCGAAGTACTGAAAGGGACAGGTCGCATACCGTTCCAATGCGGTCGGTGAGAAACTCCGATCGGTGATAGCCGGTGACTCAGACGCCTGTGCGCCGATCATGCCGTCGAAAGGGCCAAGTTCAGGGGATTCTCGTTCAATGGTGTTCAGTGTGACGAGCCCCTGTTCAAAGAGGGGCCGGTCTCGCCCTATGGCATCGAGCACCGGTAGCGCATCGTGTCCTTGCAACAGGTAACTCAAGGCCAACTCCTCGGCGGGTAACAGGTCTTGAATTGAGGGCTGTTTGCTGATCCGTTGAGTCAGCCGTCGAGAGACTGCCTCTTCCGGCTTTCCGACGAATCGTGGATCGCACATCGCGATAGCGACAAAACCGGACGGTGCCATGACCCGCCCTGTCTCGTCGGCTCGCTGGTACGAGAGATACAGCCGATTAGTTGCCGACCGGCTGAGGAGCTCAAACAAGAGCCGCTCTTCTTCATGTCCCGCTAATTTTTCATCGATCTTATAGCCCAGAGTCGATTCCAGCACGCTTCGTTGCCGGTCACGCAGAAAGGGATCTTCCCGCACGTATCGTGGGAAAACCTTTTCGTTCATGCCAAGCACAAAGAGCGCGCGAAATGTCCTCCCGCGAGCCGTCATGACATCCAACACCTGAACGCCCTGGTGCCGCCCGTCTTCTATTGGGATGCTCGTTTCATCCAAAACCCGCTGAAACAATTGGACCCACTCCTCCCAAGAGAGGTCTCCTCCGAGCGGGTCCAATTCCAGCAGTCGGTCCAGAGCAGATCGGATCAGCAAGCCAACCTCAGTGAGAGTAGTCGGCTCAGATGGGTCGGCTGATGTTCCATCGAATAGGTCCGGCACATGAATATGGGATTTCACCAGGGCAAGAAATGCCTCAGTCAATGTTCCAATCGATCCTTGAGCTGGAAGAGCCCGACAGTCATGGATCAGCTTCGACACGATCTTCCATAGGTCTGTGAGCTGAATCGCCTCGAATGTTTCGACCATTGTCACATCGTCTTCGTCAGATCCTGCCTCGGCATCGCGTAGAATCGACACACTGGCCGGCGATCCCAAACGCTTCCATTCAACCTCCCCCTTCGTAATACCCAAGGTGTAGACCAGCGAACGCCAGATATCGGGCCGGAGATTCGTGCCGGAGGAGTCGGCGCCCTGTGAGTGACGATAAAAGGGGGCTGTGATCACATCCAGCATGGCCGCGCGGTCGAAGTCGTTCACTGGGAGCGATGCCAGGCGCAAGAGAGCTTTGACCAATGGTTCACGCGCCAGTGGCTTGCCGGCCGTTGACGTGAAGGGCACCAGATGACGATCGAATACCGGCTGGAGCCGAGCCTGATAGGGCTCCAGTGTACGAGCCACTACTCCGATCTCATCGAAACGATAGCCGTTC
>JAABQN010000314.1 GCA_011391455.1 Nitrospiraceae bacterium | reverse complement strand
GTATCAGCGCCACCTTTACGGCTTCGGCCATTCCGGAGATGAGATGCCGGGGCGGAAGCGTGCGGAGGAAATCGTAATCATTGATCACTGCAACCGGGACAGTAAACGTACCGAGAAAATTTTTAACCTTAAACCTATTAATCCCTGTTTTTACCCCCAGCCCTCCATCGGCCTGGGACAGAAGAGTTGTCGGCACTCGAACATTCCGCACACCTCTATGTGTTGTCGCGGCGGCGAATCCAGCCATATCAAGAACGGCCCCACCCCCGATCGTCAAGACAACCGAGTGACGGTCAATATGAAAGCGATGAAGCTTTTTGTGTATCTGTAAAGGCCAGTGCGGGTCATTCTTTATTCTCTCCCCCCCGGGAACACGAAGAGGCGGAGCAACGAGTTTCATGGAATCCCGATGCGCGGTAAAATAATTTCTCAGCTCCCTGGGTAAGCCTGGACGAGCTCTCCACAGTCCATCGTCCACGATCGCAAATACCCTACGCAACGCACTTGTCTTGTTGAGGCAAATGGCATTCACCAGTACTCGATTGGACTGCGCCAGAGCCCTATTCGTAAAGTGCACATTGTATGAGAAGGGCACAGTGAATCGCTGGACCATGACCGCATCTTGTAATTCCGGAAGATTACAATCCGCGATCCGGGGCAACGTATCTCTGCGCTGATCCACTGTGATTCTCAACGTGAGTTCCTCTTCTATTAGGAAGGTGCAGGTCGGGATGGACTACTTGGATCCTGGTGCAAGCAGGTACACAGCCCCTTTGAGATCGAGCAAATAGATCTCACCATTCTCGTCCTCCCCGAAAGAGGAGATAGCCGCATTGGTTTTGAGCGCCCACGGTTCGCCCTTCACCTGTCCGCCCTGGGCCGTGCGAACCGAAAAAAATTCTCCGCTGCAGAAGTCCCCGTAAAGGTAGGTGCCGATAAGAGACGGGATAGCTCTACCCCGATACACATACCCTCCCGTGATGGAACAACGGCCACCCTGATGGTCATACTCAAGCAGCGGAGAAGTAAAATTTTCCTTCCCGCAAGGCTCCGGAAGGTTAAAACAGTGAAACCCCTCCATGACCCGCCAGCCGTAATTTCCGCCCTTCCTCACGACATTGACTTCTTCCCATTTGTTCTGTCCGACATCGGCCAGCCAAAGATCCCCGGTTTCCCGATCAAACGAAAAACGCCAGGGATTTCTCAAGCCCAAGGCGAAGACTTCCGGGCGTTCTTGGCCTCGTATGAAAGGATTGTCCGTAGGAATGCCATAGGGAACCAGGTTAATCACGTCGATCCGAAGCAGTTTCCCCAATAGTTCATCCTTGTTTTGGGCGCGATTCTGCGGGTCGCCCCCGGATCCCCCATCCCCCATGCCGATATAGAGATATCCGTCGGGGCCGAACGCGATCATGCCGCCATTGTGGTTGGGATAAGGCTGGGGGATCGAAACCAGGATCCGTTCCTCACGTCCCGCAAGGTCCGCCTGTTCGCTTCGATGGTACTCTGCGACCACTGTCGCACCGTCATCTTTTCTTGTGTAATTGACGAAAAAACGTCCGTTCAGGCGGTACTCCGGATGGAATGCCAGGCCCAAGAGTCCTTGTTCGCCTCCGAATCGAACGCGCTCCTTGATATCGAGAAACGGAGCCTCCAGCAGTTTTCCTCTCTCCAATATTCTGATCGTGCCAGGTTGCTCGACGATGAATAACCGTCCCGACTGGTCCCCGGCATGGGTAAGAAATACAGGGGACTTGAGGCTGGGCGCAAAGGATAACGTTGAAAGGGCGCCACGAGACACAACGGGGAGCAATGTCACTGAAGGCCGCGCCTCTTCAGCCAAAGCGGCTGGATGCGCAGAGAAAAAGAGACCGCCCACTGCACAACATGCTGCGAGATAAGATTTCATCAGCGATCACCAATCCCTTCCTCGGTGAAGGGCATTCTAAGCTTTCATGAGTGCCAATTGAAGTGGTCATCCACGTTCTACGGATTAAGACGTGGTCGGGGATCCCGTGGATTTCCGTGGATTGAGAGGGGAGGGGGAGCGTGCGACGTTACCAGTTTCCTGAATGGCTATTTCTCTGAAAATGGCTTTTCTGAAGAATCGTGCACCGTACACCCTTCGAAAAGGCATAAAGCCAAATCGAAGGTGAGTATTCATGGAAAGGCGGTTTTCTTGATTCACAAAAGAAATGACGGTATCTCTGCCGAGTTTCCCCATCAGATC
>JAABQN010000313.1 GCA_011391455.1 Nitrospiraceae bacterium | reverse complement strand
AGCATCACCATCACTGAGCTGGACGATCCGGTCTTTTCCATATCTGGGGAGGGCTTCTATGAGTGAATCGAAGACGATCACCGCATTCTATGCGCAGGACCATGACCGATTGGACGAATTGTTCAAGACCTTTCAACAGTTGAAGCGGTCTGACTTTCCCAAGGCCAAGGAGGCATTCAAGGAATTTGAGTTCGGCTTGCAGCGTCATATTGTCTGGGAGGAGGATCTGCTGTTTCCTCTGTGGGAGAAGGAAACCGGCATCACTGAAGGCGGAGCGACTTCCGTGATGCGGTCGGAGCATCGGCAAATTGAGCAGCAGCTTGAAGCGATTCACCGGAAGGCAGAAGAACAGAATCCTGAGAGCGATCAAGAAGAACAGGCGTTATTGAATCTACTCGGTTCCCACAATATGAAAGAAGAGCGGGTGCTGTATCCTGGCATCGATCGGGTCACCAGTCCGACGGAGCGCGATACCGTCTTTCAAAATATGAAGAACATCAGCCTCCCACCCCCCCCACTCTGTAGGATAGCGGTCCCTCAGTGATAGTCGTATCCTGAGCCGTATGACGGACAGGAATTCGCCCATCTCATGGCGGCCAATTGTACGTGCGGTGGCCATAGCTTATGGCATCACCTTTGTGTCGGGGCTGGCGATGGCCTTTGCCGGGATCACGCCACAGACCCATAACGTGGCCTATCCTCTGCTTGCACTGCTCACGGGCTCGGTGGGAGTGGCTCTTGCGCTCAGGGCGGCTGACACGACACGGCTCGCGTATCTTTTGGCGATTGGAGTGGGCATCTGGCTTCTCAACTCGATCAGTGTCTTGCTCGGAGCTCAGTCCTTTGCCGGCTGGGTCAATAGCAGTGTCTTTACCGGGATCACGCTCCTTCTGGGCCGACTTCTGGTGGGATCAAGCCTGGACTCACGTCCAGCATCCACCGTGCCCTATTCAACCCTAGTCCAACGAGCGACTCGGACGCACAGACATTCCTAACAAGACAATCACTGTTTTTGACGGTTCGTATCTGCCACAGCACATTATCCTCCACGGTAACCTTGACACCTCCCCACAGTCAGACTAGCCTTCGCCCTACAACAAGATGTGTGGACGATTTACTCAAACTGCCACCCCTGCCATCATTGCCGAAGAATTTGAGGTCGCTGCCCCGTCGCTCTTTCAGCCTCGCTACAATATTGCTCCGTCTCAACCCATCGCGGTCATCCGGATTGAGCCAGACCGCACTACACGGACGCTCGAGATGCTTCGATGGGGATTGATCCCGTCGTGGGCCAAAGACCCCAAGATTGGGAATCAATGTATCAATGCCAAAGCAGAGACCGTGGCTGAAAAACCATCCTTTCGGTCTGCCTTCAAAAAACGCCGCTGCCTCGTCGTCGCCACAGGATTCTATGAATGGCAGGTCCAAGAGCGAATCAAGCAGCCCATGTGGATTGGATTGCGGAGTCAACGTCCGTTCGCCTTCGCAGGATTATGGGAACAGTGGACATCTGGTGATGGGGAACCGCTCGAAACCTGCACGATCATCACGACAGAGCCCAATGACCTCATGGCCCCAATTCACCATCGCATGCCGGTCATTCTCGCCCCCGCATTCTATGACCAGTGGCTCGACCCCACATTTCAGCACATAGAGCCGCTCAAAGCTCTCCTACGTCCGTATCTGGGTGAAGAACTCATGGCCTACCCTGTGAGTACGCTGGTCAATAACCCACGCCATGATGTGCCACAGTGCCTTGAGCGGGTCTCGGTATAGGGAGAACATGACCGCCCTGCTTGGGCGTGAGGCTGTCCTTCCAGAGAGTGGCATCATGATTCTCCTTCGCCGCATACCCCGTTGTTTCCAGCCTTCGCAGCCGAAGCGACTGCTTCGGCGGAGTAGGCTGCTGCGGGGATGAAGGCGAGGAGAACCCTCCGTAGCCTCGGCGAAGGAGGGTAACGGCTTCGGAGAATTTCACAGGATACCTCGCAACTTGTTGCGGGGAGTTTCATTGGGACTGGGAAGGCTGGAGGAGGGGAATGCACCCTTGACGCCGCAGGGAACTTTCCGAGATGCTACGAAACCAGCCGTCTAAGACACAGTTGAAGATCTAGCAGGCTGCGGAAAACTCGGTTTACACGCAATATACTATTGGAGTCTTCCATATTGGCACCGATGGCAACAAAGCCGCAGGATGCTCAAAAAGGCCGTCCAGCAAGGCCTCAGCGAGCGAAGAGGCG
>JAABQN010000312.1 GCA_011391455.1 Nitrospiraceae bacterium | reverse complement strand
AGGCAGTGCATTAATCTGAATCAGTTCACTCATCGTCTTCGTCTTTATCTTCTTCCCACTTTCCCAATATCCCGACTATCCCGCTACCCACCTTTACCCCTACTCACGCCTCACCCCTTACCCCTTACGGTATCCATTACATTTTCCCCGCTAGCGATGGCGGCGCGCTGGCAAACTTCGCCGCACTAAACTGTAGATCAGACAGCTTCTGGAGGCCAAACCTGGCGATGTAGAGAAACACGTATTCACGGATGAACAGGCGCAGGTCCCAGCCTGGATTGTGGTTTCGTTCAAACTGTTCGAACACACGCTCTGCCTCTTCGATGCTCATCCCATTCTTGACCGTATAGTAATAGTCGAGGGCCAGATCCCATTCGGGATTCTTGTAGGCCGTCACGCCCCACTTCTCCGGATCTTTCGCCACCGGGTTATGCCGGCCGAGATCGAACGTGCCGAACCCGAGCGAATGGACATGGTCCTTGTTCGCTTCGAGAAATTCCACTGAGGACCAGGCTTCCTCTCTTGTCTCACCGGGAAACCCAAAAAAGCCCATGCAGTGGTTCCAGATGCCGACGTCAGCCGACATCTGTAAATGTTGCGTAATCACCTCCGTCGTTGTCGCCTTGTCCATCAGCTTCAGTACCCGCTCATTTCCCGACTCATAGCCGAAGTGGAGATAGCGGCAGCCCGAGTCCTTCGCATCCTGCCAGACGGATTCTTCCAGCAAGCTCTTCTCAAACCGCATGTGCGTGGTCCAGGTGATATCCATCTTGCTGTCGATCAACCCACGCGACAGTTTGCGGAACAGTGCCGGGGGGTAGGATTCGTCGGTGAAGTGAAAATGCTTGGCCCCGTATTTATCGCGCAGGTGTTTAATCTCGCCAAGAATATCCTGGATCTTCTTCGTACGGTAGCCCGCCGTATAGCCCTCGCCATGGTCGCAGAACTCGCAGCGGCCCCAATAACAACCTCTTGTGGCCAGATAGGGCAGGATCTTCGTCGGCACGAAATATTTATGGAGCGGCAGGCCATCGAAGTCTGGCGGTGGCAGGGTCGCCATGTCTTCCGCATAGCTCGTTGCAGAGGTATGCACGCCAGTCTCATCTTTATAGATGGTGTTGGGGACATCGGCCAGGCTCCGCTTTGCCCCCACCGCCGAGACCAGTTGCACAAACGCCGTCTCCCCTTCATAGACCACAGCGCTGTCGAAGTATCGGAACAGGGGCGACTGGGGCAGCACATCGCGCAGACGCGTGACCGTGTTGCCGCCGATCGTCACGTGAATATGGGGGAAGTGTTGCTTGATCAGGGCGCAGAAGGTCATCGACGAGAACATCTGCTGCTGCAAGACGATCGAGATGCCGATCACGTCCGGCTGTTCCTGCTCAATCACAGGCTTCACCAGATGTTCGAACACATCACGATAGACATTTACCTGCGTATCGTTCACCGCGTCCATCACCTCGGATGAAACGAATACTTTATAGGACAGATCCGTCTCCATCGGCGGCATACAGATCCGCGCTGGAAAGTAGACCATCGAGATCGCAGACGTAACCTCACGGAATACATTGATCGCCCACTCCAACTGGTCAATTTCGTAAAAGACTTCTCCTCGGATAATCGCCTTTGCTTTCTCCGCTTTCTTGATCAACCCGTCGATCTTCTGCCTGGTCAGATCACAGAGGGACAGCTGCAGGTCCATTTCACCGGCATCCAAATCGCGCTTCTTGGACAGTTTGCGGAGCCGATCGAGCTGCTGCGGCACACGGCGCAAGACTTTCTTCAGGAAGTCCTCACTGAAGTACCAGTCGTACATTTCGAGATTGATGTCTTTTTGGATGACGGTATGGCCGGCCTGACGGAGGACGGCGGTGAGGGAGGGAAGGCTCAAATAGGGTTCAGAGGGGAACCAGTCCGGCGGGTAGATGAGCATGACCTTCATCTTCCGGCCGCTGGTGGCTTCGGAGGCTTCACGATGGAGCATAATCAGCTCCTTTGAAGCCCGCTCGCCCTTCGTATACTCAATCCGCATTCAGACTGATTCTCCTAAGACTTACTGACAAGAAACTGCCAGAAAGCCAATGGGTTACAAGGTATTTGTATTGTACGGGGGGTGGAGATTCAGAAGCAAGAGTGGGGGGAGCGGCCAGACGGTCCTTCTTGCTCGCAGAGCAGAGGAGTGATGGAGGCTGATGATCTTCTGTGCTCGCGCAACGCGCGGCCTCCGAAGGATGGGAA
>JAABQN010000004.1 GCA_011391455.1 Nitrospiraceae bacterium | reverse complement strand
CAAGTGACTCCAGGGCATCGAGAAGAGCCTGATCAGCAGTAGCGGAAGGTTCTCCGGTTGGTGCATCGGCTGTCGCGTCGCCAGCCGAGAAGGAATCCTCAGCCTGGTTTTGGGCGGTTTGTTCGGTAGTCACGATGCTGGCGGTGGCTACAGCAGCCCCGTCGAACATGATGCGCGATTCGAGCGACAGCAATGAGCCGCCGAAGATCGACGGGGTGGCAGCCGCGTCCGCGGAGGCACGACTGTCCCTTCGCGCCGGCTTGACTATTTTTTTCTTCTGCTTACGCGGTGTACTCATGGCATAGTGTTCAAACTATGAGCTGAAAATCACCACTTTAAAATTGCAAGGATAGTGCCAGCTCACACAATGAGCTCATATTCCTTGATTGGAGGCGCGAAGCCCCTGATGGGGACGTTCGTGTAGGCCCAAAGAATGCACTTCAGGGCCACTTTTTGGCTGATCCCACGCATGTATTCTAGGCGCCACTTTCGCGAATGAAGATGCGGGCGCTCTGTTGCCATACTCGTTGCGCGAAGCTGATCCGAGGACCTTTCACCAGCACGACCCCTCGCACCGCTTGGTTCCACCGGGGCGGTGCGTCGACGAGATGCAGGGTAATGCGATAGACAGAAGTTTCCGGTTTCAATCGATGATGGGCATCTTCTTGAACCGCTACGTCTCCGCCATAAAGAGATGCGAGATAGGGAACCGAGAAACTGCTTTCGTCGCTGTCACGAATCTCGACCACCTGTGCCTCCAAACTCGGCCGATCCGCACCCTGGGGAATGAATCGAGCCGATTGACCCTCGTGGAGATAACCGACCTCTGTCTCGGGAGCCAGCGCGTGCAACTCTTCGCCCGCCGGATCGATCACGTATGCGAGCGGCAACTCCTTGTTGATCCACTGTCCCACATGCAGCGCCTCCGCCCGATCGGTCACCACTCCTGCAATCGGCGCCGTGAGCACGAGATTCTGCTGCTGTTCCAGTAGGCCTTCGAGCTGGGAGAGACGAGCCTTCAGAGTTTCCAGCGTCACCTGATGCTGCGCAAGCTCTTTCCGGTCGATGAACTGGCGCCGGCCTCTCGATCGCTCGACCTCGATCTGCTTACGTATTAACGCCATATCCTTTTCAAGTGCCGGCGATTCTAACGCAACCAACCTGTCCCCCACCCCCACTCGCCGCCCTTCTTTCAGCGCCAGTTCGACGATTTTCCCTGATGCCGGCGCATAGATTGTGGCATGCGGCGTCGATTCCAACACCGCAGGGAGGCTGATGCGATCGGACCAGGGAATGAATAGCGCCGCCATCAGAAAGGCCAGACCGCCGACCGATACCCATACTCGGCCCCGTTCACGCCTCGCTCCACGTAGACTCCACCAAGCCTTGAGCTCGCCCACAACCGGGAGCACAATAAACCAGCCGATTTCGACCGCAAAGAGGAGGAGTCCCAATAACTTGAAAAAGAACTCGTAGACCACGAAGGCGATACCGAGAAACAGCATCAAACGATATGCCCACACTCCCCAGGCAAACCAGATAAAAAGTCGGCGCTGAGCAGCGGCAACCGGCTCGGGCAGCGGGACATCTAGGCCGAGAAGAAGCCGCCGTAACTTCCACCGCCCGAAGGCAAAGGCTCGCTCGTGCAAATTGGGAATGCCAAGCAAATCGGAAAGCACATAGTATCCATCGAATCGCATGAACGGGCTGAGATTGATGGCAGCGCCGACAGCCAGACTTGTCGTCGCCACGATAAACACCAGACTCCGCACCACGCCATCGTCAAGAAAGTTCCACGCAAATATCGCCAGCGCAGCCAATGCGCATTCGACGACCATTCCGGCAGCGCCGATGGCGGCACGCTGGCGACGGGAAGTCAGTTTCCACGCATCGGAGGTGTCCGAATACAGCATCGGTACCATCACCATCATGGCGACACCCATGGTGGGAACGCGACAGCCATAGCGTGTCGCCGTATAGGCATGCCCCAATTCATGAAACACCTTGACGACGATCAGACAGAGAATGTACAGCGCGAGGCCTTGCGGAGTGAAAAAATGCAGGATGGTGGCTGTGAAGGTGTCCCACTGCCGCGAAACGAGGTAGATGCCTGCCAGCCCGATAAACGCAATGATCCAAGCAGTCGTTTTCGAGAAGAGCCAATCGACGAAGGGCAGGGTCGCACGAAGAAATCTGTCCGGTCGGACCAACGGAATCTGGAAAAATAAATAGTGGTGGAAGAGCCACATCAACCACTGCGGCTTTGCGGCCTCTGCTTGATCCACATAGGCTCGGTACCCGCCTTCCGGCGGATCGCGCATCAGATGGTTGGCGTACAAAAAACGGAGAAGGTCCTCGACATCCTTCTTCGTGGCCCGGCAGGTCGTGTCCGCATGGATCTGCAACAGGACAGCCTCCGCCGATCGGCCGCTCCAACGCGAAAGAATCTGATAGGCGGCCCAGCCGATGTGGAAATATTTCCCGCGAACCGGATCGACGACAACCCACGTTGGCGAACCGTCGGCGGACGAGGCGCCAGCAATGAGCTGGAGATCCTCCCGCAACAGAGGCAGCAACGCATCCGGCTTTGGAGGTGGGGACTGTTTCATAGGCCAATCCATGGCCGGATGGCGGAGATCGGGCGACGGAACAGATAGGTGAATAGCGTGACCGTCTCTCCGTAGATTTTGGCGCTCCCTTGCCAACCGATGCGGAACTCCGAGGCCCCCTGCCCAAGCCGAGCTGTCACGCGATAGGCCAGCATATTGTTCGGCAAAACCTCGGCGTGGTAGCTCGCATGACTCACCGTGGCAGAAACGCTGGAAAATGGATTGGCATTCAGGAACAGCGCTACCGACGCGCCTTCGCGCAGAACAATTGCATCCTCCACCGGCAAATCGATCCGCACCTCCAGCTGTTGGGGATTCGCCAGTTCCATAATACGTTGGCCGACCACAACCGGCTTTCCGATCCAATCGGACTTGTCCGTGTAGAGCAAGAGTCCGGCTTGCTCAGCCTTCACCTCGACCTTTGCCAACCGTTCATGCGTATAATTCCGCTCGGTTTCTCGCAGCTCGACTTCGGCTTTCAACAGCGGAACCTCGGATTTTTGTTCAGCGTCCACGAATGAGCCTTGCACTGCGCGTCGATACTGCGCCATCGCCACGTCGCGATTCCGTTCCGCGACTTCATACTCGCTTCTGAATGTCGTGTCTTCGTATTTGAACAACACTTGACCTTTGGACACCATGGTATTGGGAAGGACAAAAATTTCGGCGATGACACCGTCAATCGGCGCACTGACGATTGAAGGATCCTTCGCAATAATCTTCGCGGGCGCCAGCGTCGACATGGGAACAGGAATGGCCAGTGCGCTCAGCAGCACAACCGCAAGTGCCCACGTTATGGTCCGGTTCAGCCCCCATCGCCATCGCCGAGCATTCGATGGACCGACGGCACGCCAGGCGTAGGCATAGGCGTCACCGAGACGTTGCAGGACCGTCACTTCGTGGTCCACCCATGGCTCGTCTCTGGTCAGCCACAGGCCCCCGATGATCTGTCCCCCAGGGTGTTTTAGAGGGCACCACAGGCCATGCTCCAGGGTGAACTCCTTCCAATCCGGTCTGAGCTCCTCAGGGCAATCCTCTTCCGTGACGTGACTGATCTCCGGACCTGCCGAGATCTTGCGCAATGCACCAATCAATCGCTCAGTCCATTGCATCAAGGGCACGGTGCGATCCATCACCGGAACGCTCGATGCGGCTCGCACCTCATAGCTCTGCGTAGACGGGGTCGGCGGGATAAGCAAAATTGCCTGTCGATAGGGAACCAACCGGCGCGTTTCGTTGACGAAAAAGAATTGCAGTTCTTGCTGGGTCCGGGCGGCACGAACCATCCCCTCCAGCTGAAGCAGCATGGTGAACGACGTGTTCCTCTGCGGCGGGCTGGTGGGAGTGACTTCTGTTGCGACCATGTCAGCGTGAAAGCCCGGTGAACGAAGCGGCCCCACTCATTCCTGCAAGCACGTTGTGGGGCTGGGTGCGAAACAGGCCTTTCACTTTCACCGTTTGACTGGCAGGATCGACATTCGCGCCGATGTCCTGCACGACGGCGGGATACCGAAGTCCCGTTTCATCGAGGGCGTACTCGAAGCGCATGCCGACCTTCAGCCACGCGAGAGATCTCGACGGCAGAATCAGCTCGATCTCGAGCAGACTATCATCCAACAGACTGATGAGCGGGTCGTTGGGAAAGACATTCTCGTGTTCGTTTACGATCATTTTGACGACACGCCCAGGAAACGGGGCGAGCACCGTGCAGCCTTTCACATTCACTTGCGCCACGTTGATGGCGGCGAGTGCTTTTTCGGCGTCGGCCTGCGAGACCTCGAGTTCGAGGGTCCCCACGGAATCGTGCTCAGCAAGCCGCAGGTTGTTCTCGTAGGTCAATTTCTTGCCGCGATGTTCCGCCTCAGCGCTCGCCAGTTCCGCCTCATACTTCGAACAATCGAGAGCCACCAGAAGGGCGCCTTTTTTAAACCGCTGTCCCTCCTTGAAAGGCAGCTGACTAATCCGGCCCTGGACCTGGCTGGCTAACGTCGCTTGGGCGGTCGCCTTCACCACGCCGCGGATGGTGCTGAGTTCTGCCGCGCTGCTTGCAGGCCTGTGATCTGATTTGGCGCCGGCCGTCGCGAGCACGATCGGCATCAGAAGCCACAGGCCCATGATCGAACCACCGATAAAGGGCCAGCCAAGACGGATCATTTCAGCAACTCCTTGCTTTTCGCCCAGCGCGTGCGCAGTTCGATCGCCAGGTCTGACACACTCTGTTCCTGCGTCAGGTCGTTGGGCAGGACATCTTCTCCGACGGCGGCGAGGAGCGACCCCCACGCGGTTTGCAGCCCCGCCTCCACGGTATCGGCACGCAGTTGCGCCGCCACCTGATTGACACGCTCGCGCAGCATGGCCTGCTCACTCACCCGGGACGTCCGCCAGGCCTGACGTGTCTGCTCCGTAATTTGGGCCTGCGTGTCATGATAGAGCTTCGCCGTCGACGCTTCCGTCTTCGCTTGCGCGACCTGCGCGACGCTGACATGCACTTGCGACATGATGGCCATGGTCAGCGCGAGGTTCTGCGTATACAGCACCTTATGTTGCGCCTCAATCGTCTTCGCCCTGGCCGGATACCGAAAGAGATTCAGCAAATTCCAACTGGTCCGGGCTGCATAGGCGCCCCAATGGTTATTAAAGAGAAAGCTGTTGCTGTTGTAGTTCTCCCCGACTTGGAGATTGAGGCTGGGGAGCATCTCGAGGATCGCCGCTTTGGCCTCCCGCGCGTTGATGCGGCGACGGTAATCGATCATCCGCAGCTCCGGGCGGGCCTCCAGCGCCCGATCCTCCAAGACCGTCATATCGGGCGGCAGGCTGAGCGTGCCGGCCTCCCGCTCCGGAATCAGGAGCCGTAGTGCCTGCTCTTGGCCGGGGGGCAGATTGATGAGCGCGGCCAGTTGCAGCTTCGCCGTGGAGAGCTCCCGGAACAACTGTTGCACGTAGCGCTGCGTATTGAGGAGATCGAGCTTGTACTGCAAGGGCACCAACGGCATACTGAGTTTCTCGTCCTGCACAGCCTGGGCTTTGTCCAGCGCGCTGCTCACCCATTCATTCAACAGCTTGAGGGACGGCAGAATCCGCTCCGCACTGACGGCCCGCCAATAGGCGGCCCGCACCTCCTGCATCACGCGATTGGCCACGCGCCGCCGTTCTTCTTCCGCAATCAAGACGTCGTCGGCGGCTTGCTTCGCCCGAATGTACGACAGGCCGAAATCCAAGACATTCCAACTGAGCGACAGATCAGCGGAGAAAATGTTCCTATCGGACGAGGTAAAGGGTTGGATCTGCTGTTGCCCGGTAATCAAAGATCGAGCGACCCCGCCGGGAAAATTATCGCGCCCGTCGAAGCCGGCGTTCGCCGCCAGGCGCGGCAACATGGCATAGTGCGACAGGTCGAGTTGGGTCTGTGCCAACATCTTGTGCATCAGCTCGACGCGCGCGTCGAGGTTATACTTGAGCGCCCGTGCCATCGCGTCGTAGAGATCGATCGCGTCCGAGACGGGCTCTTGATCCTTGGTCAGAACGGCCCGGTCTTCTTGCATGCGTGACCGCACCTCTTCCCTCGTCAAGGGTATCGGCTTGATGGCACAACTGGTCAGATCGATGGAGGCGAGAATCATCAGCACCACCAGTAACAGGTTGATCGGGCCGCGAGATCGCCCGGCTAGAACAGTTGCTCCTTTCAGCACATCATTCCTTGTTCAGACATATCCTTTGAGCCAACCTATTCTGTCCCACGCCAGACAATAGAGCCCTTCTGCCTGATCACACACTCAACTAGAACCAATCGGATCTATCTATCATGTCTCTCAATTAGGGCTAAAAATATCTACAAGGATTATCTGTAGGGTACTCAATTATCGTGGTTTGTCATCTTTTTTCGGCTATTGGGACATCTCTTTACCGGCTTATTTAAGGCCACACTTGAGCGAAAGCCAGGCCTGCCACCGAGGACGATCGACGTAATTCATGACGAGTCATGCGCTCAACCTTTGACACGAACAACCGGTAACGATTGCACAAACCGTGTTTTTCCTTTTTTCGGCTCATATTTCTTGATAGCTTGCTACGAGAGGTTGGGAAAGTGACCCGTTCGGTCGACCACAACTCCATCCATCATCAAGGAGATCGTTATGAAAAAAGAGACTGGATCACCGGCAAATACAGCGAGCCCATCCTCCGCAAAGCCATCATTAATAACCCAAGCCCCCAACACCACTCCGCCGGTCCAGTTTGATGTCTCCAACCTTAAGAATTCCTACGCCAATGTGTGCAATGTGTCGTCGACCCGCGAAGAAGTGGTGTTGGCCTTTGGCGTCAATGAGGTGTGGGAGCGGGCGCAGGCGGATCTCAAGATTCAGCTGACGAACCGTATCGTGCTGAACCCCTATGCGGCGAAACGGTTGGCTGCCGTACTCAATCGTGTGATCGCCGAATATGAGTCTAAGTTTGGAACGTTGAAGGCCGACCCCAGATCTCAGGCCAATGCAGCCTAAAGAGAAAGGAACCCCACCGAACGTCCCTCTGATCCAGCGAGAGCGCTTCAACAGCCTTGTAGTTGATTTGATTGGTTATTGATTACAGGGGGCAACTGCCCGGCCAGCTAGAAATCCCGTCGCCCAAGCCCATTGAAAGTTGAACCCGCCGATCCGACCGTCGCAATCCAGGATCTCTCCGATCAGATAGAGGCCTGGCACCAGCTTAGACTCCATCGTCCTGAAATTGACCTCTTCGAGAGGAACCCCGCCCGCCGTAACTTCTGCATAGTTCCAGCCACGATCCTGGTCAATTGGAAATGGAAACTTTGTGAGCGATGCGAGTAACCGATCTCGGGTTTTTCGTGGCAGTTGTGCAACCGCCGTCTTGGGATCACATTCGACATGGGAACAAAGCGCCTCGGCAAACCGCTCCGGTATCTGTTGCGCCCAGGTCTTCAGCAGTGACCGCCGTGGATTGTCTGTCGCTTGCGCTATAAACCACGACTTCACCTGTTCTTGCGTCTGGCCGATCAAGAAGTTTCCATAGACCTCGACGGTTTCTCCCTGCTCATGTCCGATGGTCCAAAAGCGGCTCGCGTCCATCACGATCGGGCCACTAATCCCAAAGTGCGTCCAGAGCAAGCTTCCGGTCCGGCTGTCAACCTTGCGGCTCTTCACTATTGTCGTCATCTCGACCTCCTGCGAGAGACCGGAAAGCTGTTTGTGGAACATCGTGTCCTTAAGGATGAACGGGACGAGTGCCGGAACGGTAGCCGTCACGTGATGCCCAAGTCGCCGGGCGAGGCTGTACCCAAACCCGTCACTCCCAGATTTAGGAATCGATCGGCCTCCGGTCGCTAGAATGACCTTCCTTGCCTGTAATACTCCTTGCGAATGGTGAATCGAAAATCCATGGCTATGATCCGTAACAGGCTTGATATTATCCACATGATGGTTCGGTTGAATCTCAACTCCAAGTTCACGACAACGCTCAATAAGCGCCAACAGGACGGTTCGAGATTTGTCGGTCACTGGAAAAAGCTTACCGGTCTCCTCGCGTTTGAGCTCAACCCCTAACGAGGCAAACCACTTCACCGCCTGCTCAACGGAAAACGCCGCCAGCACATTCTTGATGATATGTCGATTGCCGAAGAAATCAGTAGGTGTGACGACCTCGTGCGTGACATTGCAACGACCTCCGCCTGAGACGAGTATCTTAGCGCCGATCGTTTTCGCGCCATCGAGCAATACGATCCTCTGCGAACGATCGCCCTTCGTGGCCGCCTCTGCAGAGAATATTGAAGCTGCCAGCCCGGCGGCGCCCGCACCGATCACTGCAATGTCGTACCTATCGTTGTGTATAGACATTAGAGAGTTTTAACTGCCCGTTAACACCGTATTAATCTTGCAGTGTTAAAGTTCATTTCGTGAAAGGCCGACTCGTCGGCGCTGGAACCCATGAGAGCAGGAGGTGAGCACGATGACTTGTCAAAAATGCAAAGGACTGATGGTAACAGAGTGGCGACCGGAATTTTCGCAGGAAGCTGTGGTCCTCCGCTGTATCAATTGCGGGCTGGTCCTCGATCCGTTGATCGCACAGAATCGCGTGACCCCGTTGCAGACGAAGCAGCGGATCTTGAAGGCCGCTTAACGGTTCTTTCGAAATCGTGAGCCAGTTCGGTCGGTACGGACGACTTACCGAACCAACCGAATTGGGCAGGTGTGGACGTTGCGTTCGTGGTTAGACCGAAAACTCCGCCCATAAGAATGTGTGATCTGAGGGGTCTTTCGCTCGCCGCGGCCCGACGTCCACCTCTACCTTGACACAGTGCTTTGCCAACGGGGCCGTCGCCAAAATATGGTCAATGCGCCAGCCTCTATTCGCTTCCAGCGAGCCAGGCGCTCGGTAATCCCAAAACGTATATTGCTGCCGGTCCGGATAGAGTTTCACGAACATATCCTGAAATCCCCACGCCAACGTGCTTTCATACACCTGGCGCGCATCTGCGTGATAGCAGACATGCTTGAGATGTTTTTCGGGACTGTGTACGTCCATCGGTCGTGGAGCGACATTCATGTCGCCACACCAGATAGCCGGTTTGTTCGGCGACAGATGCTTCTCAAAATACCTGCGGAGTCGATTATACCAGCCAAGCTTGTATTGATACTTGGGTGAGTCGATTTCAAAGCCCTGCGGCACGTAGGTATTCACAATGGGAATCCCCTTGATCACCACGCGCAAGAGCCGCGCGTCCTCCGAGTCGCCCCCGTCGTCAAACCCGTAGGCCACTGCGTCCGGCTTCTCTCGGCTCAATGTCGCGACGCCGTTATACGACTTCATTCCCCTGTAGGTGATTTCATATCCGGATTCCGCCAGCGCCAGTAGCGGAAACTCGCTGTCCTGGACTTTGGTTTCTTGAAGACAAAGCACATCGGGCTTCTGCTGGGCCAGCCAATCGAGCACGATAGGCAAACGTTTGCGGAGAGAATTGACGTTGAAAGTGGCGATCTTCATGGAGAAATCCGTCGATATGGATGTTCAGGCCGCCGCATCCTAGCAAAAGACACACGGGGGAACAAGCCGAGGGATATCGTCAATGAAGCGGTTGGCCCGAGAGGTTTTCTGCATAGAACGGCCCTCAGGAGGTCTTTTCTCCTGAGGGCCGGTATCTGATGCGACTACGAAAACTTATGGAGCGGTAACAGAAGTAGGGGCGGCAGGAACTGTCGCTTTCAGGTCTTGCTCCATCGACCGAGCGGTGTCCTTCGCTTCTCCAGCCTTGGCTTTTCCCGCGACTTTATGCGCCTTCATCTTCTCCCTCATTTCATGGCGCTTCGCCTTGATCGCGCCTTTGCGGGCTTTCATCTTGCTCTTCATCTCTTCCTTCTTGGCCTTCATATCGCTCTTCATCTCGTTTTTCTCGGCCTTCATCTCATCTTTCATACCACCAATCTCGCTCTTCATGGCTTCGTCAGCCAAGGCCAGCGAGCTGGTTCCAATCAGACATAATGCTGCAAACCCGATGACGATCAGTTTCTGCATTGGACACCTCCCGGAATAGATAATAGTGAGTCGTGCTGGTTCCTTCACAAGGAAAAGACAGCCTGCACCCCTTTTTCAAACCTGTCAAGAATTTGCCTGCATTGCTCAAGATGGTTTGTCGCGACAGCGCTCAGCGCTTCGCTTCCATCGGGAGGATCGGATTCTTCGACATCGCCCGCATCGTGAGGAAAGACAGCAACGGCAAGGAGAAGCCCGTCAAGCTCAGTCGAACTATCGATGTGCAGAAACCGAGCAGGTATGGATTACCACGTCAGACTATTTATTGGCGTTGAGCGTATCATGGGTTCCCGGCACACATTCTTCGCGTTTCCACTGTTTCAGGATCTTCTGTTCATTAAAGACCAGGGTATAGCGGTAGCAATACAACATGGCCTTTGGGCCATCGACGATTGATGCAGCCGCTAGCTGCGCCTTGTCGGTCAGGTGGGACAGGCCCACCGAGGCCAATTCTTTGTCACTGATCGGGACGCGATAGGTCCAAACCGAATCCCCCCCGAGAACCGGTGTCTTGGCCGTATGGGGCGGCCCGAACTTCTCAGTCACTTCATCTTGTGTGAGCCGATCCACACCACTTTTGAAATAACCGTCTCGCCACGGACCTCCGCAAGCGAGCATCCCCCCTGTGAGGAGGAACATCACGACCGTGAGCAAGATCTGACGCACTCGTCTCATGGCTTGGGCTGGTCCTTGAACTTATGCATGTGCTTCACGGAACAATAGAGCGCATAACCTTGAGCCAACATGCCGGTGACCAGCAAGCCCAATGCCGTCTTCATCAACGGCCCACCTGTATCTTCCAGCCCATAGATCCCGACGACGAATCCGAGCGCGATCGCCACGATTCCTACGAATCGCGCGATCATTCCTTTCGTCCGCAAGTTAATGGAGGCCGGATCCTTGTGCATCGCCATAATAGATTCGGAGTACGCTACACCGGATAACGCGGCCGGTTCAACTACGCTTCGCGCGAAAGATTCTTATGGCCATCCAGCCTCTTCCTCATGCACCCAACCGTTCGACAATGGATTCCGCAGGATAAGTCACGATTTCTGCCAGCGTGGGATGATAATGCGGCATGCGCAATAGATCGGCTGCGGTCCCGTGGTAATACATCACTGCGATCAGTTCGTGGATCAGTTCGCCCGCCTCCAGGCCGACGATCTGCGCACCAAGAATCTCACCGGTCTGAGGCGCTGCAAGCAACTTCACAAACCCCTGCGTCGCGCCAAGACAGAGCGCCTTGCCATGGTCGACGAAAGGATAGGAGGCTGTGAGATAGGGAGTCCTGTCGGCCTTCGCACGAGATTCATTGAGTCCCAGAACTGCGACCTGCGGATCAGTAAAGACCACTTCCGTATCCAGCCGATGATCGATCGTCTTCGCCGGTTGATCTGCATGAGTCGCGTTGTACCCCGCAATCTCTCCCTGCTGGATGGCGAGATGCACAATGGGCGAGACATCGTTCACGTCACCCACGGCATAAATATGTGCTTGCGACGTGCGCATGGCGCGATCGACGACAATCCGCCCGCCGGCAACTGCCACTTCCGCCAGATCGAGGCGAAGCCCTTCGATATTGGGCCGTCTGCCTAAGGCCTGGAGAATCTCCTCGCTTACGTAGGACCGTTCACGTCCGTCTTTCATCGCCCACACCGTCTTCCCTGTTGCGTCTTGAGTCACCTGCAGCAACTGCGCGCGCGTAACGATTTCGATACCCTCGCCGATCAAGGCAGCTTCAAGTGCGCGTCCGACATCCTCATCCATTTCAGAAAGAAGCGTGTGTCCCCGTTGAAGGATCGTGACCTTCGTTCCAAGTCGAGCAAAAAATTGGCCGAGTTCAAGGGCGACAGCCCCACCGCCCAGGACGATCAATCTGCCCGGTTGAGTGCGAAGATCCAGGATCGTGTCGCTCGTGAAATATTCAGCTTCAGCCAAGCCAGGAACCGGAACCTCATTGGGCCTCGACCCTGTGGCCAAGATGAACGAGCCCGCCGACAAGACGGTGTCTCCGGCGGTGATTTCATGGGGCGACCGGAAGACCGCTCGCGATTGATAGAGCGTGAGCCGCGGGTCTTGAAGCTGCTGAATACGGTAGTCGGCAAACTCGCGAACCAGCCGATCCTTCCGATCCACGATCGCCGACAGATCGGCCTGGACCGAAACTGGAGAGAGTCCAAACTCCTTCGCTCGCCTGAACAGGGCTGCGACTTCGGCAGAACGAAGGATAGCCTTTGTCGGCATGCAACCACGCAGGATACAGAGCCCCCCGAGCGGGCCATGATCCACAATCGCCACGTCGGCGCCGGCATCGCGCGCAGTCCGTGCCGCGGCATAGCCCGCCGACCCACCACCGATAATCACCACATCATGAGTTGTTCGTTGTACCTGCATTGTTGAGAACGGGAGAATACCACTACCCCATAGGATGCTGCCATGCCAAGCCGATGTCATGGACTGTTCGTGTAGGCCTACAGGAAGTGACGGAATTGCTCGTGCAGAAGATAAAACCCTCAAAACTGTAGCGCTTAAGGCCTACGAGAGGGTATAGCCATTGCATTATCGGAGCCCATGCGGAGGCATCAATTCTCTATCGGACTAGGCATGGCCTGCGTCACCTTGGTCGCCTGCACGGCGGGGGACACGACCGCCCCTGTCACAAGCGGGGACAGCACACCGACAGCCCCGCCACCGGCCTCACCACCTCCAATCACTCCACCCCCGTCGCCACCCGTTACAGCCGGCGCATTTCCTATTTTGTTCGTCACGCAAGTTCCCGTAAGCGGAGACTTCACCGCCATCACGGCAACCTTTGGCAATCACAATCCCAGCATGCAACAAGCACCGCGCGGCGGTGATCTCTGGATTCGTTATCCCGACGGCGCGCTGAAGAACCTGACCAAGACCGCCGGCTTCGGCATGGAGGGCCTGCAGCTCGATCAAGCCATTGCCGTGCGCGACCCCAGCTTGCATTGGGACGGTCAAAGGGCGATTTTCTCGATGGCGATCGGCGCGCCAACACAACAGTTCCAAGTAAAGGACTTTGTCTGGCAGCTCTACGAAATCACCGGCCTCGGCAAGAACCAGCCGCCCATCATCACCAAGGTGCCGAACCAGCCGCCAGACTACAACAACATCTCCCCGCTCTACGGCACGGACGACCGGATCATCTTTACATCTGATCGCCCACGCAGCGGTGAACGCCATCTCCATCCGCAGCACGACGAATACGAATCGACGGCGGTCGTGTCAGGCCTCTGGAGTCTCAATCCCGCAAACGGCGATCTATTTCTGCTGAACCACGCCCCCTCCGGCAACTTCACGCCGATCGTCGATAGCTTTGGGCGTGTCGTCTTCACGCAGTGGGACCACCTCAAGCGGGATCAGCAGGCAGATGCCGACAAATATGCGGGCGGCACGAACGGGACCTTTACCTGGACGAACGAAGCGGACAATGCGCAGAAGAATCCGGTCTTGATCGGCTCCGAGATGTTCCCTGAACCGCGCGTCGATCAGGAAGTCGCCGGCACGAACATGAATAAGCACGACTTCAATCAATTCTTTCCCTGGACCATCTTGGAAGACGGCACGGAAAGCGAAACGCTCAATCACCTTGGACGACAGGAGTTGCACAGCTATCTGCCCTCGAGCCTGAACGACGATCCTAACGTCATCGAATTCTTCGGCCAACTGGCGCGATTCAACCAGGATGCGATTACCAACCTGTTTCAGATCAAGGAAGATCCGCTGAAGCCTGGCCGGTATTACGCGATCGATGCAACAGAGTTCGGCACGCGCGCCGCCGAGCCAGAATGCTGATCAGATCGCAATTACCTACATCACGCATCGCGACACAAGCGGCTTCAACGAAGACAACCAACCGCCTAAACCAAATCATTCCGGCCATTACCGTGATCCGCTGCCGCTTTCGGACGGCACGCTCATCGCCTCCCACACAGTTGAAACCAGAGCAGACGGACCAACCGGTACCACGAATCCATCGCGTTACGATTTTCGATTGAAGGCGACGAAGCTGCTCCCAAACGGATTCCGGGGCGCCGACCAGCCGCTCACTGCGGGCCTGAACAAGACGGTTTCCTATTGGGACCCGGATAAAAAGCTCACCTACAGCGGCAATCTCTGGGAACTGCAACCGGTGGAAGTGAAGCTGCGCACCAAGCCGGCCAAGCTCACGAGCGCGCTTCCGTCGCCTGAGCAACAAGTTTTCCAGCAGCTTGGGATCGATCTGACTGCGCTACGCGCGTACTTGGTCCAGAATAATCTCGCCCTCGCCGTCACGCGGAACGTCATGACAGGCGACGATTTCGACAAACAGCAGCCCTTTAATTTGCGTGTGCCAGGCGGCGTCCCGCACATCGGGGGCGGCGGCAAAATCTATGACCTGCAACATTTGCAGATTTTTCAGGCCGATCAGGTGCGTGGCATCGGCGGAATCAACAATCCGAAACCCGGTCGGCAAGTTTTAGCGCGGACGTTGCACGACAGCAATGCCGTCGCGAGCAACGTGCCCAATCCGGCCGGGCCGGCAGGCAGCGTCAAGATCGCAGCTGACGGATCGGCCGCAGCCTTCTTTCCCGCACGGCGTGCTCCCTCCTGGCAGCTGACCGATCCGCAAGGCATACCGGTCGTGCGCGAACGGTACTGGGTGACTTTTCAACCGGGTGAAGTCCGCGTCTGCACCTCCTGTCACGGCATCAACGACAAGGATCAAGCCGGGCAAGCGGCCCCGATCAACCAACCTCAAGCACTGCTGGAATTGCTCCAATACTGGAAAGCGCAACACCCCTGATTGCCCCTCGCCGACTCTCTCATTGTCGCGCGCCTCGGATTTCCCTATACTTCGCACATGATCCAACCGGGCCGATATCGGCACTATAAGGGCCACGAATATGAGGTGCTGGGAGTGGCTTGTCACTCAGAAACGGAAGAGGAATATGTGGTCTACCGGGCACTCTACGGCGACCGTGGGCTATGGATCAGACCGACGGCGATGTTCCTGGAAACTGTGATCGTTGATGGTCGTCCTTGTCCGCGGTTTCAGTTCCTTGCTGCCCACTAGTGCGGTCGGAAGGTTGAGGTCCAGGCTAAGACATTCGGGCTTAAGTACTTACCGCTAGCCTCCGATACAGACGACACGAGGTCAGCCATGCCAATTATACGCGCGGTCGATGGGATCGTCGAAATGCATCCTACGCTGCCGGTGTCTCCACGGCCTCCCGCGACACAGGCCGACGCGGACAGACGGGATCGCTCGAAAGAACAGGAGCGCCAGACAGCTGACCATGCAGCGCGTCTGGCTCAACAGGCCTATCAGCAACAGATACAGCAAGCCCCCGCACTCTCGCCGGCCCTCCTTGCACAGGATTTAATGACTTCCCCCGTAACATGGTTGCCATCCGATAGTACATTGCTGGAGGCGTGGAGCCTCATGAAACACAAAGGGATTCAACATCTTCCTGTCATGTCGGTTCATGGCACGTTGGTCGGAATGGTATCGAGCCATGACCTGCTGCCCTATGCGCATGAACTGGAATCCGTCAATTCTCCGGAACCGTCCGTCGGGTATAAGCTCGCCCATGTGATGAGCAGCCGGATCTTGTCCGCCACCCCGACGACGGAAATCCGCGAGATTGCCCACATCATGCTAGAGGAGCACGTAAGTGGAGTTCCGATCCTCGACAGTTCCCGTCACCCGATCGGCATTCTGACAACCAGCGATATTCTCCGTGCCATCGTCCACCAAAGTCCTCTCGATCTCCGGACGTAACCACCGCCTCATACTCTGATTGTCTTCCAGTGCTTTTGGGGCCAGTAGATTTCGAGGTGCTTCACCGCCTGTTCTAGCACACCTTCCTCTCGGGCAAGGACTTCCCCCTCGAACGTACTCCCCCCACCGTAGGTCTGGGCAATGTCCCATTCCTGACTTAGACTCACCGGAACGGTCGTGAAAGGTGGGGGCAGATCTTCCCGCGTGAGAACGACAGGGGGATGAAGGGGCTCAATGACGGTCCTTGATGCATTCTTCAGTACGCCAATCGCCTTCGGGCTTTCAGGCCTGGCGCTTTTCGTCATCGGCCTCCTGATCAAACAGAATCGGGGCCGGAAACTGATGTTGACGCTCAGCCTCTTTCTCTATGCCCGGTACATGGTATGGCGTCTGCTCTACACGATCCCCACCGATGACCTCGCCTCCATGGCCCTCGGATCAGTCGTCTATCTAGCGGAGCTCTACGGGCTCTGTCAGTTCTGTTTCTTCACCTATCAGTCCTGGTCGCCGACAGAACGGACACCGGCCCCCATTACCACGTATCCTACCGTGGATATCATGGTAACAGTCGTGGACGAGCCGCTCTCGATCCTTCGGCAAACATTGATCAGCTGTCTCGCGCAGGAATATCCTCGCGATCGATTTACCCTGTACGTCCTGGATGACGGCCATCGCGATGAAGCCCGGCAATTGGCCACCTCGCTCGGCTGCGAATACATCCGGCGCCCGGACCGACCTCGTCACGCAAAAGCCGGAAATTTGAACCATGCTCTCCAGCTCAGCCACGGGGAGTTGGTCGCGATCTTCGACGTGGATCACATCCCGGCCCGAACATTTCTCAAAGACACCGTCGGGTTTTTTGACGATCCGAAGGTCGCAATCGTGCAAACACCGCATCACTTCTACAATCCGGATATTTTCCAGCGGAACCTGCGCGTCGGCGAGGAAGTGAAGAACGAACAGGCGCTCTTCTTCCGTTCGCTCCAAGCCGGCCGTGATACCCATAACAGCGCTTTCTTTGCTGGCAGCGGCGGCCTCCTTCGCCGAAAGCCCTTGATGGAAATCGGGGGATTCCAGACCCAGACCATCACAGAAGACATTCATACCAGCATGAATCTGCATGCCAAGGGCTACCGCTCCTGCTACCTCAATAAGGTGCTGTCGGCAGGCCTGATGCCGGAAACCTTTGACGGATATTTGAAACAGCGAAAACGCTGGGCCATGGGATGCATTCAGGTCTTGCTCCGGGATAATCCGCTAACCAAGCGCGGACTGAGCCTGGCTCAGCGGATTGACTACTTCGGGTCGATCTTCTATTTCTTCTTCGGTCTCCCGCGCTTGATTTGTCTCCTCGCGCCGTTGGCGAGCCTGCTCTTTTCGACGTCACCGTTGAAAGCCGACATGCTGGCCCTGTGCAACTTCTTCTTCTCGTTCTTTCTGGCCTCCGCACTCGTGATGCGACCTGTCAGCCGGGGATCGCGCAATCCCTTCTGGTCGGACGTGTATGAGATCGCCATGTGTTTTGCCCTCAGTCTCGTGGCCCTCAAGGCGCTGGCTGCGCCGCGTAAAGAACGGCCGTTCGAAGTGACACCGAAAGGGCAACGGGTGAAGAAAAGCTCCACAACCGAATTGTCCTTGGCCTGGCCTCATCTAATTACATTCGGCCTGCTCGTTATCGGTTTGGCGTTGGGCATCCGGCATTGGTCGCAAGGCGTCGGCGATCCAGGCTTGCCGGTTAGCCTCTTTTGGGGAAGCGCCAACCTCCTCCTCCTCACCATAGCCCTGTTCGTCGCCAGCGAACAAGCCCAGGGGCGGCAGGGGTTCCGGCTCAAACGAGATTTTGCCGGCGGGCTGTTCGTGGACGGAGAAGGAGTCTCGGCACGCGTCATCGACGTGAACGAGCAGGGAGCTGCGGTGAACGTAGACCAACCCATCTTTACGCTGCAGGAGACCATCAAGTTCGCACTGACTTCATCACGAGGCCTACTGGTCACAGTCACCGCCCGCATCGTCCGACAGGAACCGAATCCGTCAGGCGGGATTGACGTGGGCCTCCAATTCAATGAGCTGGATGAACAGACACGCCAAATTCTGGTCGATAAAATGTATGGGGATCCCATTCCATGGGAAGACGGCTACCGTATCCAACCAGGAATCGGCAGCAGCCTCCGTTCACTCCTCCAGGCTCTGACCATCCCATGGCGTCCCCTCACCTGGAATCGCCGGAGCATGATTCGCGTCACGGGAGGAACCCACTGTCGAATCACCGCGCCGTCATCGGTCTGGCAAGGCCGCGTAGAAGACATGTCCTTCACGGGCGTCAGCGCCCTCTTTTCCGGAGCCCCGCAAGACTCGCTGGTCGGCGCCCTGCTGGAGCTTCCCGGAATCACGCTGAAAGTCAGTCCTGTGGGGATGGTCCGCAAACGGAGGAAAACACTCGTGCACTTCCAGGTGGTAAGTATCGAGTCCGGTGAGGAACAGTGGCGTCGCTTGCACTATGCGCACTAACGCTCGGCTTAACCAGGAGTCAGGGTGTACGATGGGATCATCGTATCCTCACGAGGGCGCCCCTATGGACGAGGACAGCCATGTTCTTTCAGCTGATGTACGGCCCGCCCGTCGGTTGATGCGCCTGAGAACGATAGCGAGACTTACGCGACTAGTACTAGCGGGATGTATCCTGACATGCTTGCCTCTCGTGAGCGAGGCGGGAGATGTCTTCACGGGATTTCAGATCGACAATAAGAACCAATACTTTGGCTACCTCGGCGTCCGGACCCTGATCTTGGGGAATTCATCAGGATCCGGCTTGTTTGTTCAGGCTATGACTTCCGGGCTCGGCTATAGTTTTAAGTCCAATGGGCAACTCCTGGATGCCAACATCCAGTCTATTGTCCCGTCGCTCGGCATCTCCACAACGCTCGGTGGCTGGACACTCTCCGCCCTTGCCGGCCCTCAGCTGCGCAGAATCGAAGAACAGCGGCTGAACGCGAGTAGCACGATCGCCCATCAGGCCGGCGTGTACGGCCAACTTGAAGCGCTCTATTGGCATGAAAAATGGAATTTCCACGCCATAGGGTCGTACGCTGACCTCGACAATTTCTTCTGGAGCCGGCTGCGCGGAAAGGCGCTGGCCTATAAGCCCGAGAAGCTCTGTTGCGCAACCTATCTCGGCTGGGACGTGACAGGAATGGGTAATGCCGGTTTTCGAGGGATCATGGCGGGGCCCATCGCTGAAGTTCAGGTCAGCAAAGTGTTTTTGCTCGTCCGGGGTGGATACCAACACAACACGACGTTCCACAGCGGCGCTTATGGAGGATTTGAGATCTATTTCCCCTTCTAGCCCGCCCACCCCAGCGCACCAAGACGCGCCTTTCCGCAGGTAAGGCCGCAACGAGCAACCAAAGATGATCCTTGCAAACTTGCTCGTGTATGTTGTCTCCAAGGATGGCCCGGTTGAGTCCCCCACTACGCTCGTCCAACGAGGGTCTTCTGAGACCGCGCGTTGAGCGAGCATAGGGGACTCACCGGGCCATCCTTCCCCTGCTGGCAGACTTTTTCAGCATCCTGCTAGGTCAACCAGGTCCATTGCGCAAAGGTCGCCGCCTGCCCGACTCTCTGTCCCCCTCCATCCATGACATTCCAGATGAGGGCGTTCTCGACGAGAAAACGGCGTCCTGTTGAAGTAATTCTCACGCCTCGATAGGTATCGAGATAGCCGCTGGTTCTGGCTTGTTCCAGCATCCATTCCCGCTCAGCTCGATTGACCGGCTCAGCCGTGAGCCGTGACGGTGTCTTCACGAGCTGTTCCCAGGTCAGCTCCCATAGCTCCAACGTGACTTGATTGCCGTAATTGAGGAGCGGATCCTCTTCTATCCCGTGGGACACGACGGCAAAGGGAGACTGGAAGAGCGCGTGGGCCTGATAATCCTGATCACCCACTCGTTCGAGCAGGTCACGCCCGGTCCAATGACGGAAACTGTTGAGGAGCAGTTGCGACCATTCCACGATGGCAGGATCAGCCCATATCTGGGAGGTCACGATACACAGCTCGCCAGAAGGTTAAGATCCAGGTCGAGGCTGAGATAGGGAGAGTCTGATCTTCGCTCAATCTTAACCTCAGCCTTCTCCGTGCCGGCGGACTGTTTCTACGCATCCGGCCTGGCGGTGTACCACATCCCGTTCGGTCAACGCAAGAATATGGTGAGGGCTCTTGTGCAGACCCTAGGAGGACTCTGTATAATGTGCATCCTCTCGGAAATACCATCCGAAGAGACCGATCATTGAGGAGTATGTATGGCCGCTCAGACCCTCTTCAACAAAATCTGGGAGTCTCACGTCGTCCGCGCGGAGCCGGACGGAACCACCCTGCTCTATATCGACCGTCAACTGGTCCACGAAGTCACGTCGCCGCAGGCGTTTGAAGGGCTCAAGCTCTCGGGCCGCAGGCCTCGACGCCCTGGCGCTACGTTGGCGGTGCCGGATCACAACGTTCCGACCACCGACCGGACCCTGGGCATTGCCGATCCCCTCAGTGCGATACAAATTAGGACGCTGGAGGAGAATTGCCGCGACTTCGGCATCACAATCTTTGGCATGAACGACATCCGCCAAGGCGTGGTGCATGTGATCGGGCCCGAACAGGGCTTTACCCTGCCGGGGACGACCATCGTGTGCGGCGACTCTCATACGTCGACCCATGGGGCGTTCGGCGCGCTGGCCTTCGGCATCGGCACCAGCGAAGTGGAGCACGTACTGGCTACCCAATGTTTGGTGCAAAAACGGCCCAAGACCATGGAGGTCCGCGTCGACGGACTGCTGCCGGCTCTCTGCTCAGCCAAGGACGTCATTCTGGCCATCATTGGCAAGATCGGCACAGCCGGCGGAACCGGCTATGTCATCGAGTACACAGGCTCGGCGATCCGTTCCCTCAGCATGGAAGGACGCATGACGCTCTGCAACATGTCAATCGAGGCCGGCGCGCGAGCCGGGATGGTCGCGCCGGACGAGAGCACCATTGCCTATATAAAAGGGCGCCCGTTGGCTCCGAAGGGAGAACTGTTCGAGCGGGCCGTACAGGCCTGGCAGCAGCTCAAGACCGATGTGAACGCGACATACGATGTGACCGTCACGATGCGGGCCGAGGACATCGCGCCGCAAGTCAGCTGGGGCACGAGCCCCGGTATGGTGACCGGCATCGATCAGCGAGTACCGGACCCGCGTACGATCACCGACGAGAACCAACGCCAGGCTACAGAGCGGGCGTTGGAATACATGGGCCTCATTCCGAACATGCCCATGACCGATATTGCCATCGACAAGGTCTTCATCGGATCCTGCACGAATGCACGCATCGAAGATCTCCGTCTGGCCGCGAGCTTGGCGAAGGGCAGACATGTCGCGAAGACCGTTCACGCGATGGTCGTGCCCGGTTCCGGCCTCGTAAAACAGCAGGCCGAACAGGAAGGGCTCGACCTCCTGTTCAAAGAGGCGGGGTTCGAGTGGCGGGAAGCAGGCTGCAGTATGTGCCTGGCGATGAATGCCGACGTGCTTCAGCCAGGAGAGCGCTGCGCCTCGACCAGCAATCGAAATTTCGAAGGGCGCCAGGGGGCCGGAGGCCGGACCCATCTCGTGTCACCGGCCATGGCAGTAGCTGCGGCAGTCGAAGGCCATTTTGTCGATATTAGACACTGGTCGTGAATTCTCAATGTTAAATTTTGAATGTTGAATTTTCAGCCATAATTCAACATTCACCATTCATCATTAAACATTATGCAAGCTTTCACGATAATAACTGGTCTAGTTGCTCCACTTGACCGGGTCAATGTCGATACAGATCAAATCATCCCGAAGCAATTTCTGAAGACGATCAAGCGGACTGGGCTTCGGGAAGGGTTATTTTATGATTGGCGCAAGCAGAAGGACGGGTCACAGGATCCATCGTTCTTCTTGAATCAACCACGATTTCAGGGCGCGACAATTCTGTTGACGCGCGATAACTTCGGCTGCGGATCGTCGCGTGAACATGCCCCCTGGGCGCTCTTCGACCAAGGTTTCCGTTGTATCATCGCGCCGAGCTTCGCCGACATCTTCTACAACAATTGCTTCCAAAACGGCATGCTGCCCGTCGTGTTGAAAGCCGACGAAGTCCTGACCATGATGCAAAACGTCCTGGCGACGCCCGGATACCAGCTGACCGTGGACCTCGGAAACCAGACGGTGATCAGCCCAGACGGTACCAGCGCTCGCTTCGAGATCGACCCCTTCAGAAAAGATTGCTTGTATCGGGGTCTCGACGCTATCGGATTGACGTTGCAACACGAGACGACCATTACCTCCTACGAGGCCCGACGAAAGACTGAGGCCCCCTGGTTATTCACGGATCTTAGCCGGAATCTAGGAGGAGTTTGATGATAAAGCTGTTCGTGCTGTTCCTGTTCTTCATCGGCGCTGGATACCTGCTTGTCGCCTTCAACTACAGCTACTCCGACGGAAATCGAGCAGGCTATATTCAGAAATTTTCCCACAAGGGCTGGATCTGCAAGACGCACGAAGGGGAAATGGCTATGACTACGGTGCCGGGTGTGGCCCCGGTGCTGTGGAGCTTTTCAGTCTCGGACGCGAAAGTGGCATCACAGCTCACGCAGGCCATGGGAAAACGATTAGTCCTGCACTACAAAGAGTTTCGTTACCTCCCCACCACTTGCTTCGGAGAGACCGCCTACTACGTCGATCACGTCGAGATCACCGAATAAACTCACTCCTTTTCGTTCCGATCGTCGAAACCTCAAGGCTGGTCCACATTCGTGCCATCACGCACGCACCAGGATTGCACGCTGTGGGCCCAATTGATGAAAGTCGAGCCGCCGCCCAAACCGAAATGCACAGCCCACGAACCCCTGGCATCCTCATCGACCCTCGTCGCCGTCCAATAGACAGTCGATTGGACGGTCAGAAACGGATGGCCCGGCGGAAGAGTCGGGCCAGGCGGAACGATCGAGGGATCCACCAGACTCGTCAGCTCTTGGAGGATCGGCAGCCGCCAGCCTTTCTGCCCTCCGACATTCTTCTCCTTGCAAGTCCGGCGGGCCGCAATCCATCTGGCGCTCGTCGGCTGTGGTGATCTCTCCCAGACCAGGCCGGTTTCTTTATCCAACACCGCCTCGTTGTTAAAGGCCGGCAGGATGACAAACCGTTGGGCTGCCGACAGAGGCTTACCCTGGCTCTGGGTGACGCCCGGCAGATCGGCCGACACTCCTTGCGCACCAGCTTGCGCCTCTCCACCACCACAAACTGCTAAGAACAGCCCCTTTAGCACCAGCCCGCCTATCATGACAGTGAGAATTCGTCGTCTCCTCATCACTTTCTCTTTTAGCCCGCATTAATCATGCGGGCTAGATCCACTTCTTGCCCTTGAAAAATCCCAGCATGGCGATCACGATCGCCACCATCAGCCCGAGTACCAGCGGGTAGCCCCATTCCCATTTCAGTTCCGGCATGTGCTCGAAATTCATCCCATAGATACCGACGATGAAGGTCAGCGGCATGAAAATCGTCGTAATGATCGTCAG
>JAABQN010000311.1 GCA_011391455.1 Nitrospiraceae bacterium | reverse complement strand
CAATGTTGAGTCGGCTGCCGTGGTCTTTCGGTCGCGACATCAAGGACCGCGAGTATCTCAAGGCGGATCAGTCGTTTGAGTCCTTCGCGGAAGAATTCTCCAAGGCAGTGAACGCTGTCGACTCGGCGCGCGTTCGATTCTGCATAGAGCCGCGTGATGGCAAGTACACCGGTTCGGATCGCCTCTTGAAGCAGCTTCGGTGCAGGCGCGCATCCTGGATCATTCCGACTGCCACGGTTCTGCTCGACAAGTTTTTCAATGGATTAATGGGCATTCGTGCTCAATACTACGTGAGCCCCTATCACGGTCGTGCGATGAACACCCTCCTGCTTTCCGCATTACGAAGGAGACTCTTGGAGTTGGTGCACACGATTAGCCCGTCGTCGGACTCCAAGCTGGTAGAATTCTCGCTGGATGCGCCGTCGGCTAAAATCTGGATTTCAGAGCGTGACCTCAAAGGTCGGAAGATCATCCGAGCCTCCGACACGACGTTATCTGAGGAAGAAATTCAGAACGATTGGTTAACGCTGGCGCGTGCTGTTAAGGCCGGTGCTATCGAGCCGGGTCAATTTCAGCTCTATTCCGCTGCGCTAAGTGGCGTACGTGCGCCCGTTGCCGATCAATTCGAGGTGAAAGGCGCCTGGATATCGGCAGAAGACTGTTCCGAGTATGTGACGCCCGACAAGCGAGATAGGGAGTGCCAGTTGTTTATGTTCGGCTTCACATGAGTCGAACCAGTGGGAGAAAACAAAGGTGTCAGACACCATTGTGTCATAGATCATGCCAAATTCGAGGGAGATTTTCGCCTTTCGGAGCTACTCGCAGGAACGTACACAACCATTGAACTGGCGGCTTTGGCCCAAGATACGGAGCGATGCGGGCTAGGATTTCGATGGTTCGCACGAGGGGCACAAAACTGGTTTCTCTGGTTCATTTGGTTTATCTGGTTGATTAGGTTCATCTGCTTCGTTTCGTTCAACCAACCGAACAAACGAGACCAACCAAACAAACCAAATAGACGGGACGCTAGGCCGGGCGGCGTGCAGGGGGACGGCGGCGGCCGCGTCCGCGATAGGACGGACCGGCGCTGAGGCCTGGGAGGCGGATGGTGACGGTGGTTCCTTCGCCTGGCGCGCTGCCGATGGCAATGGAGCCGCCATGTTCTTCGACGATCTTCTTCACCGTGGCAAGCCCCAGACCGATGCCGGCCCGCTTCGTGGTGAAAAACGGTTCAAAGACCTTATCGACGATTTCTGCCGGAATAGGAACCCCGTCGTTCTTGATGAGGATATGATCTTCCACGCCGCGTCCCGCGCGGTGTTGGGTGACCTGAATGTGGAGATGCCCACCGGGGTTCATCGCTTCACATGCGTTCTTGAAAATACTGAGAAAGACTTGCTGGAGCTTGGCTTCGTCGCCGCGAACCGGCGCGATGATCGTCGCATAGTCCTTGGTCACCTGGATCCTGGTGACTTCGAGGTCGGTCGTGATCAGTGTGAGTGCGCTCTCGATCACTTCGGGGATGCGGATGAGCCGTCGAGTCAGTTCGAGCGGTTTGGCAAAGTCCAAAATCTCGTTCAGGATGGCTTCGATGCGGATCAAATCGCGCATCGCGTTCTCGACGCGCGTCTGCGGGTCGAAGTCGAGGATGCCTTCACCTGTGACTTCCTCCAGTTGGGAGCGGATCGAGGCGAGCGGCTCACGCACTTCTGTTGCCAGGAACATGCTGAACTCGCCGATCGCGGCCTGCCGCTCTTGCTTTCTGATGATGGGCTCCGAGGGGCTCGGGGCTGCTGGTGCCCCGGGGGCGCTGGCTAGTCCGGCGGCGGGAGCCTGGCCGCTTGGCGCCGGGGACTGGAGAATGTCCGCGATCTTTACAATAGTCGGCTCAAGCGTGCGGGCATCCGTTTGCTGGTAGCGTCCGGCTTCTTTCGAGGCCAAGGTGATGGTCCCGCCCACTTGTCCACGGACGAAGAACGGCACGACGAGCGAGGAGAGAAGCCTGTCCTTGAAGAGATATTTGTGGTCAAGAAAGCGCCCCTGTGTGGAGGCGAGGTCATGATCCACGCGTGGCTTACGATGGCGGACGGCCCAGCCGGAGGCTGAGCTGTCGAGCGTGAGGCGGTGGCCCGGCTTGAGATCTTTTTTCCCGTCCTTCTGTTCGCTTTTCAGGTCGCCGGTCAGTCCCAAGACTTCGACATTGCCTGCGAGGGGATCGTAGCGGCAGGCCCAGATGCGATCGTAAGC
>JAABQN010000310.1 GCA_011391455.1 Nitrospiraceae bacterium | reverse complement strand
AAGAGCCCGATCCCTTCCAGGATCGGGCTCTTTGTTTTAGACTCGCGGCCTCGTTAGATGCTGCGCATGAAGTGCGCGACGTCATCCTGATTGACGGCCCCACCCATAATCGAAGACTGGGCGACATTACTCGACTTCTTCCCTGTCAGACCGGACTCGACTTCGTCCACGATCAGCTCCACCGGCATCGATTGACCACCGTACACACGCGGCCCGCCGATGATCTTGGCCTTGGAGTACCCGTAAATCGCGGTAGCCACTTCTTTCGCCAACCACCCGACATAGTTGAACTCGGGCACCACAATGAGCTTTGTCTTGCCACAGAGCTGCCGTAACTCCTGTGTCGGAAACGGACGGATCGACCGGACCTTGATCAAACCGATCTTAATACCCTTTTCTGCGCAAATACGAACAGCTTCCCGTGACTGAGCCGCAGCACTGCCTGAGGCAATGATCACCGCCTCGGCACCGTCCACATTCTCAGCCGTGAGCAACCCGCCCATATACTGATTGATGTACTTGCGCGACCGTTCGACTGCCGCCCATACTTCCTGTTGCCAGACCGCATGGATGTTGTAGGCCATGAAGTTCGACTTCTGCACCGGGGCGTCACGTGATAAACGGGCGGGAGGATTCTCCGCATCGAGTACCGGCACCGCGCCACGCCAGGCTTCACGACCGGGCAGCTTCATGCTACGGTCCTGCATCCGGACGTACCCACGGGCATGGGTCACAAAGAACCCGTCGCAACAGACACCGACTGGGAGCGTCACATCGTTCTTCTCACTGATCGTAAATCCTGCCATGATGAAATCGTACATATCTTGCTGATTCTCGGCATGGAAGACGATCATCCCGGAGTTCAATAGATAGGCCACTTCGATATTGTCGGGCTGAATGGCCAGCGGGGCATTGACGACGCGGCAGGTGAACATGGCCACAATGGGCAGCCGATGCCCAGGCCAGGACGCGATGCCTTCCAAACCCCTCAACGTACCGGGGCCGGCGGTCGCCGTAAAGCAGCGGACACCGGATCGAGATCCGCCCGCCATCGCCGCCATGACGCCGACTTCTTCTTCACCACGATAGTACTCTTTCACGTACCCTTCGCCGTAGAGCACGCCGATGAGCTGCATCGTTTCGCTCTGCGGGGTAATGGGATAGGCAATGGCCAGGTCCACGTTGGAGCGCCGAACGGCCTCTTTCGCCGCTTCACTGCCCGTGATGAACTCTTTCGTTCGCGGGGCTTCGAGGAACAAGTATTCCGGCGTGACCACCTTCTGCCGCTTCGCTTCGGCATGGGGGTCCTTCCTTACGCCCGCCGTCTCGGCCGGCTTGGGGGCCGCGACACTTGTGATGGGGTCGCCCTGGGGATTTGTCTTCTGTTCTGCTTCGAGTGCTTCGCTCATGATGACACCTCTTCGCTATATCGCCCGTGCGGTTCGACCCTACTCAGCCTTCACGCTTCATCTGCTCGGCCGAATGGCCGAAAGCAGCCGCGCCGGCGACGCCCACGGCAACGGGCGCAAAGGTGAGGGGATTGGTGTGAGTTTTCCCACCGTGAACTCTCGTTTGTGTGCCGGTAAATCGCACGTTTTCGCCGTTCTCCGGTAACTTAATGCCCATTTCTTCACGCACCCGCTTGAAGACCTGCGCGGTCTTCCGCAACTTGATCGTGTCCGAATCCCGGATCGTCAGCATCGCATCTTCGTGCCCCTGCTCCGCACAGATTGCCATGGTGAGACAGTTCGTCCCGGCACGAATCATTTTCAAGGTCAAGTTGGCATAATGGCAATGCACGCCGATGAAGATACAGGCCTCGATCTTGTTGCCCCAAATTGTCAGGTTTGGATGGTTCGGATTGATGACCTCTTCCGGATCGATCTTCGGATACTTTGGACGATAGTCCGGCATAGGGATGATCATCACGTCAGGAATCTGGGCGGCGATTTCCAGCACGGCCTTGGCCTTTTCAATGGCATGCTCGTTCCAGGCCCAGAGCACCAACGGTCCTGGGAAGATCGTAGCGTTGGGGCTGGTTAACATTTTACGGGCCATCTCTTCGATGACCTTGTCTTCATTCTCCTCCAGCAACCCATAGTAGAGTCCTTGCCCTGGGTCAGGCAGCGCGACTCCCAACTGAGCCGCTGACGGCGGGTGGAATCCGGCGGGACCAGGAACAATGATGCGTTCTCTTGTATCGGTCGTCGTCGCC
The DNA here is from genome assembly GCA_011391455.1 of Nitrospiraceae bacterium. GTDB lineage: Bacteria > Nitrospirota > Nitrospiria > Nitrospirales > Nitrospiraceae > Palsa-1315. The sequence continues at coordinate 44 of JAABQN010000310.1, read as the reverse complement.
ACTCCCGTACCTCCCTAATTCCCTATCACAATCATTGGATTGGA
>JAABQN010000309.1 GCA_011391455.1 Nitrospiraceae bacterium | reverse complement strand
AACGGCGTAGCTCTCCTCTTCAAGCGCGCGCTTGATGAAACAGCCGACCTTGGTTTCGTCTTCAATGACTAGAATACGCATGGCAGTCTGCTGAAAAAGCCCCCCAGCTTCGTTCTCAGTCGCTCAGACTCCTTACATACCCAACCGCGTACGCTCCGGGGTCTTCGCTCCCTGCGGCCTCGCTGGAGGGCTTTTTGATCAGCCTGCAGGGTAATCATCGCAGCCTATCACTCGGATTGAAAAGTTGGCGATGGAGGATTATACCAAACCTGTGCCGTTAATTTGTCTACTTGGTTTGTCTGGTGTGTTTGGTTGAACGAAACTAACCAGATGAACCAAATCAACCAGATAAACCAGTTTTTATGCCGGCGGGAAGCGAGTGACCGTGACCGGCTCATAGGTCAGGGCCGGCCCCTGAGGGGTTCGCCGAGCTACTGTATGTTTGATCCACTGGGCATCGTCCCGTTTTGGAAAGTCCGACCGGTAGTGGGCGCCACGACTCTCTTGCCGAGCCAGGGCGCTGGCGACGATGGTCTCTGCAACATCGAGCAACGATTGGAGCTCGAAGGCCTGTAAGAGATCCGTATTAAACACCCGTCCCTTGTCCTGCACCGTGACAAAGGCGGCGCGGTGGGTCAGTGCCGTGAGCGCCGAGATCGTAGCAGACATGGATTCGTGCGTCCGAACGAGGCCAAGATTGAGACTCATCAACTGGCCGAGTTCTTCCCGAATCTGCCAGGCTCTGACCGATCCCTCCCGCGCCAGTAAACGTTGGACGCGACCCTGCTCGATTGTAAGCTGATCTGTTGTCGGGACCCGGCCTGTGACGGTTCGTGCATATTCTCCGGCTCGAATTCCAGCGCGCCGACCGAACACGATCGTTTCAAGAAGTGAATTGCCTCCGAGCCGATTGGCGCCGTGTACGCTGACGCAGGCACATTCACCGGCTGCGTAGAGACCGGCGATGCCTGTTTCGGTCCATTGGTTGGTCCGGACCCCACCCATCTGATAGTGCGCGCCTGGGCGGACAGGGATGGGAGTCTCGATGGGGTCGAGGCCGGCAAACTCAATCGCAAGTTCTCTGATCTGAGGGAGCCGTTCGAGAATGCGCTGGCGTCCAAGGTGCCGCAAGTCCAGCAGCACGCACCCGTCGACCCCGCGGCCTTCCAGGATTTCTTGCCCGATGGCCAATGAGACAGTGGAACGGGTCGCCAATTCCATCTGCTGCGGGGCATAAGTCTTCATAAACCGTTCGCCCAGCGTATTTAATAGATAGGCACCTTCTCCGCGAGCCCCTTCGGTGATGAGAATGCCAGTGCCCTTGAGTGTAGTGGGATGGAACTGGACAAATTCCATGTCCGCCAATGGAGTCCCGGCACGATACGCGAGCGCCATGCCGTCGCCGGTGTTGATCACGGCATTCGTGCTCGTCAGGAAAACGCGCCCACTGCCCCCCGTGGCTAGAATGACCGCTTTAGCCCCGATCGCATGCAATCCTCCATGGATCAGATCCCATGCAACAACACCACGGCAGACTCCGTCTTCCACGATCAACGTGGTGACATACCACTCTTCATACACGGCGATACGCCGCTTGAGCAGCTGCTCGTACATGGCGTGGAGAATGGCATGGCCGGTGCGGTCGGCGGCGTAACAGGTGCGAGGGAAGCCAGCCCCGCCGAACGGGCGTTGGGCAATCCGTCCCTGGTCGTCGCGGCTGAAGATGACGCCGAACCGTTCTAATTCGAGAATGTTATCGGGGGCTTCACGGCACATCGTCTCGATCGCATCCTGATCGCCGAGATAGAGCCCACCCTTCGTGGTGTCGAAGGCATGGGCTTCCCAGGAATCGTTCTCTCCCAGCGCCGCATTGATGCCCCCTTGGGCTGCCACAGAGTGGCTGCGCACCGGGTGGACCTTGGATATTACGGCAACATCAAGATCCGGCGGTGCGGCAATCGCCGCCCTCATCCCTGCCAGACCTGCCCCGATGATCAAAATGTCGTGTTGTTTCATGGCCTCCCGAATACCTGTCTATTTGGTTCATCTGGTCTGTTTTGTTCATTTCGTTGGTCTTGTTAACCAAACAAACGAGACAAACCAAATAAACCAAATGACAGTCTTCTTCACCTGGCAGACTTTTTTAGCATCCTGCTAGATTGTCCGCACTCATACGTGACTCTCAGTTCAAAGGCAAGTTCAGAAACTGTTGTGCAACTATGTAGATAGCAAGTTAACTTGTCCGGTGTAGGTAGCTCATGATCTGTCCGGTTCTTCCT
>JAABQN010000308.1 GCA_011391455.1 Nitrospiraceae bacterium | reverse complement strand
GTGCCGACAGATCGAGGCCGATGACGAGATCGGTAGATTGGGCGTAGCATTGTACAGAAGGAAGATACATGGCTCGTGAATTGAACGTTATTCAACCTCCTAGCTCCGGCGGCAGCGACGCCTGCGTTTACATGTGGGCCTGCGCGATCTGCGATGAGAACGAAACCTGCCAGAAGGACAAGGAGGGGCACAGTCGTTGGCTGGTGGCCAAACGGATGGAGCGGATCGAATACAAAGTGCTCATCATGAGCAACAAGGGTGGAGTTGGAAAGAGTACCTGCACGACGAACCTTGCAGTGAGTCTCGCGCTCAAAGGGTGGCATGTCGGCATTTGCGACATGGACATCCATGGCCCGAATATTCCCAAGATGGTGGGGGCCGAAGGGCAGAAACTCAAGATCAGCAGCTCAGGGGGGATCATCCCGTTTCAGGCGTACAACCTCAAGATCGCCTCGATGTCCTTCTTGTTACAGAACTCGGACGATCCGATTATCTGGCGCGATGCGTACAAGTATGAGTTCATCAACCAGCTCTTGGGCGGGGTCGAGTGGCAGGATCTTAATTTTTTATTTGTCGATTTGCCTCCGGGAACCGGCAACGAATCGGTGACGACCATCGATTTGCTGGGGAATGTCAGCGGCGCGGTCATCGTGACGACGCCGCAGGAAGTGGCCTTGCTGGATTCCCGCAAGTCGGTGACGTTTTGCAAGGACAGCGAAGTCCCGATCATTGGGATTATCGAGAACATGAGCGGGCTGGAGTGCCCCCATTGTCACAACCACATTGAGGTGTTCCGTAAGGGCGGCGGGGAAGCTTCCGCGATGGATATGGGCGTGCCCTTCCTCGGGCGCATCCCGCTTGATCCCGATGTCGTGATCCAATCCGATGCCGGTGAGCCCTTTGCAATGTTCAATTCTGATACGGCCACGGCTGAGTGTTATCACGAGATTGCGAATAAGGTCGAAGCGTTCTGCAAGAAGCGCGGGTCGCTGGTGAAGATCGCGTCTCCGCAGGCGCATTGATGAAGGAGAGAGGGTGAAAGCGACACAGGCGACAGAGGGGCTTACGCAGCTGGAAGAGGCGCAACGGATCGTATTGGAGTCCACGCCGATGCTGGGCCTGGAGAAGATTTCTATTCTCGATGCCCTTGGCCGCGTCCTCGGAGAGGACATTGTGGCGGAACGGGATAATCCGCCCTGGGACAATAGTGCGATGGATGGGTTTGCTGTGCGGTGGGACGATATCAAACAGGAACATGTCATTCAGAGAACAGTTTCGCTCACAGTGATCGAAGATGTGGCTGCAGGCAAGATGCCTTCGAAATCCGTCGGCGCGGGACAGGCGATTCGTATCATGACCGGGGCCCCGCTACCGAAGGGTGCGGACACAGTGTTGAAGGTTGAAGACACTGAGCATACACCTGATTCCGTTCGCGTCTTTAAGCCGGAACAGCAAGGCGCCAACATTAGGCCTCAAGGCGAAGATGTGAAGAAGGGCGAGTGCATCATCGCAAAGGGGACCCAGATTCGGCCTGGTGAAGCGGGGATGCTGGCGATCCTTGCCAAGTCGTTCATCTTTGCCTATCAGCGTCCCCGTGTCGCGATCCTTTCGACCGGCGATGAACTGGCGGATTTGGACGAGCGGTTCAGCGATGAGAAAATCATCAATTCCAATAGCTATGGGATTGCGGCAGCGGTGCAGGAGGCGGGTGGCATTCCCCTGTTGCTGGGGATTGCGAAGGACACTCCAGCTGCCCTGAAAGAAAAGATTTCGCATGGTCTGACGGCGGATATTCTGGTGCTGTCCGGCGGTGTGTCGATGGGCGACTACGATTTCACGAAGGCGGTCTTCCACGAACTGGGCGCAGAAATGAATTTCTGGAAGCTGGCGATCAGGCCGGGGCAGCCACTCGCATTCGGCAAGATTCAGGGTAAGTTGGCCTTCGGTTTGCCAGGGAATCCCGTTTCATCCATGGTGACGTTCGAACAGTTGGTGCGGCCGGCCATGCTTAAAATGAGCGGGCACCGGAGCTATGGCCGTCCGGTCGTGCAGGCGATTTTCCAGGAGAAGTTTTCCAAACGGACTGATCGTCGCCACTTTCTGCGCGGTGTGCTCACAAGAGAAGAAGGGGTCTTCAAGGTTCGCACGACCGGCGCGCAAGGGTCCGGGATATTGACGTCTATGGTGAAGGCCAATTGTTTGATCGATATTCCGGTCGAAGTTGAACGAGTGAACCAGGGCGATCTAGTCTCGGTTCAACTGTTAAACGGAGAAGCCTGGGCC
>JAABQN010000307.1 GCA_011391455.1 Nitrospiraceae bacterium | reverse complement strand
GTTTCACCGAACACCTTCACCGAACTCGCAAAGATGAACTGGCGAACGCCACCGGCCACCGCTCCGTCCAAGAGATGTTTCGTCCCGTAGACATTGATGGACTGATAGTCCTGGTCACTGACATGATCGTCATCCAGCGCATGCGCTTGTCCTGCAAGATGCACAACCGTGTCGCATCCGGCAGAGGCTTGCTTCGCGCATTGTGGATCACGAATATCTCCGACGATAACTTCAACCGCCTTACGATAGGACGGAAGCGCAGGATTACGGACGAGCGCGCGAACATCATAGCCCGATTCGAGAAGGTCGTTCACCAAGGCGCTGCCGAGAAAACCGTTCGCCCCGGTCACGAGCACAGAGGTCATGCAGATCCCGTCGGCTGTTGTCCATGCTTCGGCCTCGCGAGAAGCTCTCGATAGAGAGCGACGACCTGACCCGCCACCTTCTCCACAGAAAAAGAGAGCATGACCGCTTCGCGTCCGGCCACTCCCATCGCCGCTCTGAGTGAGGAGTCACCGAGCAACAAATCGATCGCGGTAGCCAGCGCGCTTGAGTCGCGAGCCGGCACCAAGAGACCGTTGACTCCGTGCGTGACAATATCGCGACATCCGGGAACGTCCGTGGCAATCAGCGGTTTTCCGCAAGCAGCCGCCTCCAACAGCACCTTGGGGAGCCCTTCCCGATAGGACGGCAACACGACGATGGTCGCCGAGGCGAGCGTCTGAGACATCTCGTCACGATGTTCCCACCATTCAACCACACCCTCCTCAACCCACCGACGGAGCTGAGTCGGTTCAATGGCAGCCGGGTTGTGCTCATCGCACCGCCCAACGAGCACATAGCGGGCCGATAGCCCCTTCTGTTTGAGGCGCCGGGATGCCTCGACAAACTCACCGATCCCCTTGTCCCACAACATCCGGGATGCGAGCATGACAATAGGACAGTCTTCAGCCGATGGGCGGACATCGAAGCGCTTCGTATCAACACCGGAACCGGGAATAATCCTGGTCTGTTGAGTCTCAACCACGCCCTCTTCCAAGAGTAACGCCCGATCGTCCTTGTTCTGGAAAATGACGACTGACTTACTCAACCGCAATAGAGTCGAAAGCGCTCTGCAAAGAAACAGATGCGCCATGGACTTTCGCCGCGTCTCATCGGTGAAAGCGTATCCAAGCCCTGCGAAGGCATTGACGACCACCGGAACTCCTGAAATCCATGCAGCCAGAGATCCGTACAGGATCGGTTTCAACGCCACATGGTGGACAATCGCAGGCCGCTCGCGACGATACAATCTGACCAATTCCAGAACCGCAGTCAATTCCACGAAAGGATTTCTGCTCTGACGAACCAGGCTGATCGGGAAAAGCCGGAACCCTTCGCGCTGAATTCGTTCACCATGGTCGGTCACTCTGGTCGCAATCATGACGTCGAATCCCGCATCCCGTGCAGCACGAGCGACATCGAGGCGATGGGACCAGAAATACCAATCTTCAGTGATCAGAAGGAGAAGGCGGGGGCGAGTGCTCATTCACGTTCAAGCCAGGCCTGAAACATCAAGACATTCCAGAGCGCATAGTGCCAATTGCGCTTCCCGGACAGGTGCTCAGCCCATCGTTGCCGGATCAGGCCGGGATGAAAATACCCCTCCTGTTCCAACCGGTGGGCATCCAACAGCGACTCGGCCCATTCCCGCAAGGGGCCACGGAGCCAGGAGTCGAGCGGAATGCCGAAGCCCATCTTCGGCCGCTCGATCAAGCTCCGCGGAACATACCGATCGAGCACTTGCCGCAATAGCCATTTCCCCTCTCCCTCAGTCTTGATTTTCATCGAGAGCGGCACCGTCCAGGCAAACTCCACCACCCGATGGTCCAAAAGAGGCACGCGAGCCTCAAGACTCACCGCCATACTCGCCCGATCCACCTTTGTTAGGATATCGTCCGGTAAATAGGTCACCAAGTCGAGATACATCATGCGCATCGTGAACTCAGAGAGTGTGGCCCATGAGGACCGGTCGGTTAAGAGGGTCTGCGGTTCGACCGTGCCAATGACCGTCTCCGTCGGCTGCTTCCACAGAGAGACCATGTCCAGGTACATCGCATCCGGATCCTTTGCGGCAAACAACCCGGCAAGCTTGTGCATCCGATCCCCCGGATGCTGGACCGCCGGAAGGGCGAAGGAAAGGCCTCGATAGACACTCCCCCACGCGTCCGGGGACAAAGCCTGTACCATCGAGCCAAGCCCCGCCCTCACAGACTGCGGAATTGGCGCGAGGCGACGCCACAATCGACGGC
>JAABQN010000306.1 GCA_011391455.1 Nitrospiraceae bacterium | reverse complement strand
ATTGGCAAGAAGAGTATCTCGACAAACAGGGCCCGTCGTTGCCTGCCTCGGTGGAAGGGTTTGCCAAGAAGGTGAAGCCCCTGTTCCGGCTCTCGGAACGAGAACTCGCCGCCTATGCAGTCCTGAACCGGATCGATTACATCGTTGAGGAATGTCCCATGGCGAAGGGCTCCAAGATGCTCCAATACAAGGAAGTCTTGAATCGTCTTGAAACTGAATCGCCGGGCACGAAACAGACCTTCTACTGGGGCTTTCTCGACAAGCAACGTAAGAAGCAGCCTATGGCAACTACCATGGCGGAAAAAGACCGGGCCGTTCTTCACCCCTGCGCCTCGTGCAGCCAGCCCACCACAGCCGAGGTCTGCTCCTACTGCAAAATGATGGCACGGGCCAAGGCCCATTCCACATCGTGAACGTCCGACACCGTCGGTTCCTGATTATGGGAGCCGGTCTGATGGCAGTGGTTATCTGCTTATCTCCTGGCATAGTTAGTGCCGGTGAACCGATCTCCCCTGCTGCCAAGGGAACACAGACTGTGGGACTCGCCATTGGCCCATTCTTTCCCATCCGTCTGCTGCCCAGTCAATCCTCCAAGCTCTTCGGCACAGCGGCAATGCCATCTTGGTCCATGACGGTCACCGATCTCATCGGCTCCAACTGGTATCGGGGACAAGTCTCGTTCGGCGCCGAGTTACTGGCCTTCGGGACGTCCGAACCGCTGACCAGCTATGGAATCGGGATCACGCCGAAACTGCAATATACTTTCGTCGGCCTCGATCGGCTGCGGCCTTACATCGAAAGTGGCGGAGGCCCCCTATGGACAGATCTCGGCGGCCAGGTGCCGGAACAGCCTGGACAGTTCAACGTTGTTGTCTGGGGCGGGGCCGGAGCTGCATGGGTTCTGACACCGCAATGGGCAGTGAACGTGGGCTATCGATTCGTTCACATTTCCAATGGTGGGACACGTACACCGAATTCCGGCCTCAACTTCGGCCTTCCGTTTGTCGGGCTTTCCTATTCCCTCTACTAACCGGCTGTTGATAAAGTCCGCCAGCGTGAGAAGGCCGTTATTGGGTTTGTTTGGTCAGTTTCGTTTGTTTGGTTGAATGAAACTAACCAGATGAACCAAATCAACCAGATAAACAAAACAAACCAGTTTGAGCATCCTGCGTGATCTACTCCTGTTATCTCAGACATGCAGACTAGTGAAATTCCAGCGTACTCTCAGAGTTTTCCGCAAGCTGCCAATCGGCCCTTGCAAAGCCATAATCGACCCCGTAAGCTGCATCGAAGGTAGTTCTAAGTTGTGAGTGCTGAGTTTTGAGTTGTTGGTAACGAATAACGATTGACGGTTAACGTCCTCTTCCACCATGGCTACAGCTCCTCGCGACTTCTATCAGACTCTCAGCCTTCCCAGGTCTGCCTCGGCTGACGACATCAAGAAGGCCTATCGTCGCCTCGCGCGCCAAGTCCATCCCGATCTCCACAGCGGTTCTAAGAAATCCGAGATGGAGAAAAAGTTCAAGGAGTTGAACGCAGCGCACGAAGTCCTGAGCGATCCGGACAAACGAAAGAAATACGATCAATATGGAGCCGACTGGGAACAGGCCGAGGCCTACGAGCAGGCGCGCCGGCAAGCCGGTGCCCGTGGGGGAGGTGGCCCGGAAACTTCATTCGGGGGAGAAGGCTTTTCCGATATCTTTGAGAATCTGTTCAAAGGGCGAGGGCGCGCCGGCAATGGTCGTGGATTTGCCATGCAGGGCGAGGATCTTGAAACGGAGGTGCAACTGACGCTGGCTGAGGTGTTCACCGGCGTGACGAAGCGCATGACCTTGCAAGAGCCCGTGCCCTGCTCCACCTGCCACGGGAGCGGAGCTTTTCGCGGACGCCACTGTCCAACCTGCCAGGGGCAGGGCGCCACATTGCATCCCAATACGATCGAAGTCCGAATCCCCGCCGGGGTCCAGGACGGGACGAGGGTGCGCGTAGCCTGCAAGGGACAACCAGGCGCCAACGGCGGCAAACCAGGCGATTTGTATTTGCGTGTGACCATCGCTCCGGACACGGTCTTTCGCCGACAGGGGAGCGACATTCATGTCTCTCTTCCCGTCTTCCCCTGGGAAGCGGCCTTAGGGGCCGATGTGATGGCCCCCACACTGATGGAACCGGTCAGGGTGAAAGTTCCACCGGGGAGCCGGGCTGACAGTAAGCTTCGGCTAAAGGGTAAAGGCCTCCCCACTGCGAACAGTGGCCACGGAGATCTTTTCTTGACGATCCAGATTGTGATGCCTCCCTCCTCGACCGGCGAAGAGTGCAAACTCTACGACCAACTCAGGGCCATCGCGCACC
>JAABQN010000305.1 GCA_011391455.1 Nitrospiraceae bacterium | reverse complement strand
CGCTGTTTAGCGGTTTCGTCGGTGCCGCTTTACGCCGCAAGTGCGGCCACTAGGGTGAGATGCTGAAACAGGCTCCCAACTTTGTTCTCGGCTCGACAAGATCCTCAACGTAGCCCAGAGGCTACGCCTCCGGTCTTGTCTTCGCCTCGGCCGCGTTGGATAGCCTGTTTGAGCATCCCAACAGAAACAGGTAGTCTTAAGAATAATGGCACACGAAGTCCAAATCGGTTCGTTCAAGGTTGGTGCGGGGAATCGGCCGTTTTTGATTGCCGGGCCTTGTGTCATTGAGAGTGAACAGCTCGTGCTGGAGACGGCAGGGCGCATCGCTGAGATCGCCAATGCTCTGGGCATGCCCTATATCTTCAAGTCGTCTTTCGATAAAGCGAACAGGACGTCGATCAACTCCTATCGTGGACCTGGTCTTGAAAAAGGCCTGGCGGTGCTGAAGAAGGTGAAGGATCAGCTGGGTCTTCCTGTCTTGACTGACGTCCATACGGAAGAACAGGCGACCGAGGCTGGGAAGATCGTGGACGTGCTCCAGATCCCTGCGTTTCTGTGCCGGCAGACTGACTTGATCATCGCAGCGGCGAAGACCGGCAAAGTCGTGAACGTCAAGAAGGGCCAGTTCCTTTCGCCTCAAGAAATGGGTAATGCGGTGAAGAAAGTGGAGGAGTCCGGAAACCAGCGGATCGTTCTGACCGAACGGGGATCATCGTTCGGCTACAATAATCTTGTCGTCGATATGCGGTCGTTTCCGGTCCTTCGGAGTTTTGGCTATCCGGTGGTCTTTGATGCGACCCATAGTGTGCAGTTGCCAGGTGGCGGGGGAACCAAGTCCAGCGGCCAGCGTGAATTTGTCGAACCATTGGCCTGCGCGGCAGCCGGAGTCGGAGTCGATGGTTTCTTCATGGAAGTCCATCCCAATCCCGATGAGGCCTTGTCGGACGGACCCAATATGGTGCCGCTCCATCAGCTCAAAGCGTTACTTGAACGGGTTATGCGGATATGCGACGCGTCACAACCTCGAAAGTGATCAAGCCGAAGGGCGCTCGATCGGCGGTGCCGAAGGGCCGAACCAGCCTTGATGTAGGCCGGCGTGTGCTGGACATCGAAGCCCGTGCGGTCCAGGCCCTCGTTCAACGGCTCGATGGCGGTTTTTCTGATGCCGTGGATTTCCTCTATGCGTGCAAGGGCAAAGTCGTCATCTCGGGCATGGGCAAATCCGGTTTGATCGGGCAGAAGATCGCCGCCACGATGGCCAGTACCGGGACGCCGTCGTTTTTTCTCCATCCAGCCGAAGGGCTCCACGGCGATCTTGGCATGCTTGCGCGCAAGGATGTGCTCATTGCAATTTCGAATAGTGGAGAGACGCAGGAAATTTTGCAGCTGTTGCCCTTCATGGAGCGCATGGGCATTCCTATTCTGTCAATCGTTGGACGAATGAGTTCGACTCTAGCCAAGAATAGCGCCGTTGCGTTGGATGTTTCTGTTGCAGAAGAGGCGTGCCCTATGGGGCTTGCGCCGACGGCGAGCACGACTGCGACCGTCGCCATGGGCGACGCGTTAGCCGTTGCCTTGCTCGAGAAGCGCGGGTTCAAGGAGCAGGACTTTGCGCAATTTCATCCGGGCGGGACGCTCGGACGCCGGTTGCTGGTGAAAGTGCGGGACGTCATGCACAGGGGGCAGGAGTTGCCTCAAGTGCAAGAAATCGTCTTAGGTTCGGTGGCTATTCTCGAAATGTCAGCGAAAAAAATCGGTATGACCACGGTGGTCGATCGAGCCGGCACATTGGTCGGTGTAATTACCGACGGCGACATTCGGCGGTTTCTCCAGCAGGGTGGGGATTTTTCCAAGGTGACAGCCGGATCGTTGGCCTCGCGGCATCCTAAGCGGATCGGACCGGATGAGCTGGCAGCCAAAGCGGTCGAAATGATGGAGCGGTATGCCATCACCACACTCGTCGTTGCGGACAATGCGAAGCGAATTGTTGGGGTCGTGCATTTGCATGATTTGCTCAAACATGGCATCGTCTAACGATGTGAAAGGTGAGGCGTGAAACGTGAAACGAGGGTCAGCCGAGGAGCTCCAGCCTTGCTTGGGTCAAGGCGCGGCCTTGGGCGAAGAGGCTGCCTTGGCAGACTCAGGGTGGGCGGGTGAAGTAGCCGCCAGGGTTGGGAGGGTGAGAAGGCTGAACATTTTGAGCATCCTGTAGGATTTTCTTTTGTGGTGTGCCACTATAGTGTTTCAGAAACCGGATAGCGGAATGGGTACCCAATGAATCGTGTATTGGCGGCATGGAGATCGGTCGGGCAGGAATCGCTTAATCTGCCGAATTTCATTACGCTGACGCGCA
>JAABQN010000304.1 GCA_011391455.1 Nitrospiraceae bacterium | reverse complement strand
AAGCATCTCCAGGCCAGTATTATCGCGCGATTGAAAATCATGGCGAGTCTGAACATCGCGGAGAAGCGATTGCCGCAAGATGGCCGGTTTCGGATCAGGACTGCTGGTAAGGATGTCGATTTGCGTGTTTCGGTGCTGCCGACCTCCCATGGCGAACGGGTAGTCCTGCGTCTGTTGGAGAAAGAGAACCGCCTGCTGAATTTACAAGAAATGGGGTTTTCGCAAGATCGGTTGGGGATCATCCTGCAACTGATCCAGTTGTCGCACGGCATCATTCTCGTAACCGGACCGACCGGGAGCGGGAAGACAACGACGCTCTATGCGGCCTTGACGCACATCAATGCGCCGGACAAGAACATCATCACTGTCGAGGATCCGGTGGAATACCAGCTGCTCGGCGTGGGCCAGATGCAGGTGAATCCCAAGATCAACCTGACGTTTGCCGCGGGGTTGCGATCCATCCTCAGGCAAGATCCCGATGTCATCATGATCGGCGAAATCCGCGATCGTGAAACCGCCGAAATTGCCATTCATGCTTCACTCACGGGGCATTTGGTCTTCTCCACGCTCCACACCAACGATGCCGCGAGCGCAGCTACCAGGTTGATCGACATGGGGATCGAACCGTTTCTGGTCGCTTCCTCGGTGGTGGGAGTCTTAGCGCAACGGTTGCTGCGCCAGGTCTGTTCGGACTGCAAGCAACCCTATCACCCGGCGGACGAAGAACTGATCAGGCTCGGTATCGTCCCGCCGAGGGTGCGCCCCACATTCTATCGGGGAGTCGGGTGCCCAGCCTGTGCCCAAACCGGCTATCGAGGCCGAACCGGAATCTTTGAACTCCTCGTACTGGACGATGAGATCCGCCGCCTCATCGGCAACAAGGCGGACTCGGCGTCGATTCGTCAAGCGGCGATGACGAAAGGGATGATCACGTTGAAGGATGAAGGCGCAGAGAAAGTGTTTCACGGCGTCACGACGACTGAAGAATTGATGCGGATTACCCAACAGGAAGTCGAGATTTAGCCCGCATTATCCATGAACGCTTCTGCTACAATCACCGATCCGCTGCTACGACGAGCCGTTGGCCAGCGGGCTCGCCCCTCGGACCCTCACCGTACTGCACGAGTACGCATCGGGTCCTCCCGGCTCCGCGCGCTGGTCTCGCGACGCGGCTCAGCGATTTCGCGACGAACCGTCATGAATAATGAGGGCTAGCCCCATGCCGGTCTATCACTATAAAGGTTATCGAAACGACGGCGGAGCCGCGACCGGCATCATCGATGCCGAGAGCCCGAAGGTTGCGCGCGTAAAACTGCGAAAGGTCGGCGTGTTCCCCACCGATATGGTGGAACAGAGCTCTGGTTCGGCTGGTTCCAAAGCTGGTTCAGCTGGAAAATCCTCGGCCGGAATCGGTCGCTCCCCTGCCCTCAGCACAACCGATGTGGCGATGATGACCCGGCAATTGGCGACATTGCTGGTTGCAGGACTGCCCTTGGTCGAAGCGCTCGGAGTAATGGTCGATCAAACCGAGAAAAAAACCGTGAAGAGCCTCATGGCCGATATTCGAGAAGAAATCCGTGGAGGTGCGTCCTATAGCACGGTGCTGGAACGCTATCCGCGCGAGTTCTCCCAGATTTACGTGCACATGGTACGGGCCGGTGAAGCCAGCGGAGCGTTGGACCAGATCTTATTCCGTCTTGCGGAGTTTCTGGAAAAACAGTTGGCGCTCAAACATAAAGTGACGAATGCCATTCTCTATCCGGCCCTGATGTTACTCGTCGGCGCCTCGGTGCTTTTTTTCCTCATGGCCTTTGTCGTGCCAAAAATTACCGCTGTCTTTACAAGTCTGAAGCAGGCCCTCCCCTGGCCTACCGTCGTGCTGATGAGCATCAGTCATTTTCTTGCAGACTATTGGGCGGTGATTCTTAGTGTGGTGGGTTTGACAGTGTGGGCGATCCGTCGGGCGATGAAGACGGAAGCGGGACAGACCAAGGCCGACCGATGGCTGCTGAAGATTCCACTCATCGGCGAGGTTGCCCGTATGGTTGCCATCTCGCGGCTCACCAGCACATTGGCCACCATGCTGGCCAGTGGCGTGCAGCTGTTAGATGCCATGGACGTCGCGAAGCGCGTCATGAATAATCGCGTGCTGGAACATGCGGTCGAGGGGGCCAGACAGAATATACGCGAAGGGGAAACGATTGCCGAACCGCTGAAGCGCAGCGGTGAATTTCCCGCGCTGGTAACCCACATGATTGCAGTCGGTGAACGCAGCGGTGAAATGGAAGAGATGCTCCGTCGAATCGGACAAATTTATGATGGAGAAGTGGATCGGGTCATCACACGGTTCACATCGTTGCTGGAACCCATCATGATCTTGGTTATGG
>JAABQN010000303.1 GCA_011391455.1 Nitrospiraceae bacterium | reverse complement strand
CTTGCGCCTGGGCCAGATGCCAACCTGCGAAATTGCTGCTGCCCACATACAGCACCTTGCCCTCCCGGACCAACTGCTCCATCGCCTGCCAGATTTCCTCCCATGGCGTCTCCCGATCGACGTGATGCATCTGATACAGGTCGATACAATCTGTCTGCAAACGCCGCAGGCTGTCCTCGCAAGCCCGCTTGATATGCAAGGCCGACAAACGAGACTGATTCGGCCACTCACCCATCCGGCCAAAGACCTTCGTCGCCAGGACGACCTTCTCACGACGCCCGCCGCCTTGTGCGAACCAACGGCCCACGATCTGCTCGGTCCAGCCCTCACCCACCTTCCAACCATAGACGTTCGCCGTATCGAAAAAGTTAATTCCCATTTCCAGCGCCCGATCCATGATGGCGAAACTGTCCACCTCGCTCGTCTCCGGCCCGAAGTTCATGGTGCCGAGACAGAGTCGGCTGACCTTCACTCCCGACCGACCGAGATGAGTATATTGCATAGCGAGATCCCTTGTTACACTCGAGCAGGAGACTCACGGCTCCTCATCTTCAATGTTCTCGATCGACTGTTTGAGCGCCGCGACAAAGGCTTCCGGCTGAGCCAGTGCATTCTCCGTCAGTTGGAATTCAGAGACCAACACGCCGGCCTTGTCCACAATGATCAACCGATAGCCCTGTTTCACAAACTCTCCCCCTTTTCCCCCTTCAAAATAAAATAGGGAGTAGTAAGGCGATCATTCACTGCGCGCATCGAATGATATACATGCTCCCTCCAAGCTTGCTCGTTATCTCTCTGAGGATGGGGGCTGATTGATCTTCCACTGCGCGTGACTTTCTCACCCACCCACCGACTGGCACGCCGAGACGTGCCATTAGCCCAGGCGAGGGCCTTCTGATTCTTCGACTTTCCCAGAAGGAGTAGGCAGATTGTTCTTCCCTGCGCGCATCGAGCGACCACCGTTTTATCGTGGGGGCTGTGCGAGCAAGAAGAACGGTCTGCCTACTCCTTCGCATCATTCTGAGGCCGCGCGTTGCGCGAGCATAGAAGATCATCAGGCTCCATCCCCTCCTCTGTTCCGGGAGCACAGGACCAACGTGGGTGTCCTTCCAATCTCTTTCACCGTGCGCGTTCTGCGAGCAAGAAGGGCACCTGACCGCTTCTCCTCTCCCTATTCTTCCAACTCATGTTTCTTTTTCCCCATTTTATTCTCCGTCCCCTTCCAGAGCCGGACAATATTATCCTTGTGCTTGATCCAGATCAGTGTGCTCACGAGCAGAGAAAAGACAAAAAACTCCTGCCGCTGTTCGTTCACAATCGCCACAACCGGTAAGCACCCGAAAGCCGCCAGCGCACCACCGGATGAATAGCGCCAAATCGCGACGGCCCCCAGCCAGATCAACAGCATGAGAAGCCCGATGGAGGGAGATAGACCCAATACCACGCCCATGGCTGTCGCCACACCCTTCCCTCCTTTGAAACCCAAAAACGGTGAGAAGAGGTGCCCGAGAATCGGCGCGAGCGCAACGACCATGATGTAGGATTCAACGGTGAGCCACTGCATCGCAACCCAGCCAAGCAGCCATCCTTTGCCCATATCTCCAAGAAGCGTAAGGACGCCCGCCTTCTTTCCGGATACGCGCAGGACGTTGGTGAACCCGACGTTCTTGCTGCCGACCGTTCGCGGGTCGGGAAACCCCATCGCCTTCGACACCACGATGCCGAAGGGAATGGCCCCCAGCAAATAGCCGAGCACCGTCATCAACGCGCACAGGAGTTCTTCGTTCATGGATCAGGGGACGTGAGGAGAGGTGCGCACACCGAGTAAACTCGGTCTGTCTGGTTCATCTGGTTTATTTGGTTTGTCTGCTTCATTTGGTTGGTTCCGATCCGGCCAACAAGACAAACCAGAAAAACGAGCTATAGTTCCTTGGCTACGACTTGCCTCCAGAAGCTCCACACATATTGACCGCCTGAGACGTAGCCGAGCACCAGCGACAGATAGAGCGTGACAATACCGGCGAGATGGAGATTGCCGAGATTGGATAAGAACGTGTCCTCGAGAATTAAGAGCACGATCGCCACTACTTGTAGTGCCATCTTATACTTACCCGTCGTCTCAGCTGACATCACCATGCCTTCACCGGCGGCAATGGCCCGAATCCCCGTGACCGCGACTTCGCGCGCGATGATCAAGATCGCAATCAGTGCGCTCACACGATCAACGTTGACCAGAAGAATCAAGGCTGAGAGGACTAACAACTTATCGGCGATGGGATCAAGAAGTTTCCCCAATGTGGTGACTTGGCTGTTACGGCGAGCCAGATAGCCATCCAACAAATCGGTGACCGCTGCAACGACGAAGATGATCGCTGCACTGAGGGATCGGTCAGGGGTCGGCGTGGCAAACAGTACCACGAAGACTGGAATCAAG
>JAABQN010000302.1 GCA_011391455.1 Nitrospiraceae bacterium | reverse complement strand
AATACCCTGATGGACTAAGAGGGTCTCCATCGCATTGCATGTTGACGGACGCTGCACCTTGGCATTGAAACAGACCCGCTCCGCCATGGCTGGATCGGCATCGGCATCGACATAAATGTGACAGACACCGGCATCGTGCCTGACGACGGGGATCGTGGCATGCTCGGTGATGACGCGCATCAGCGATTCGCCGCCGCGCGGGATAATCAAATCGATGTAGCGGTCTTGCTTCAGCAAAAGAGGAACCAACTCACGGTCGGGCCGCGCGACAAAGGTGATCGCTCCAGCTGGAACCCCGGCTTTCTCCGCCGCCTCCGATAGGACCGTGGCGATCGCCGTATTCGAATGGATCGCCTCGCTCCCACCCCGAAGTACACAGGCGTTCCCGGACTTCAAACAGAGGGCGGCGGAATCAGCCGTGACGTTCGGACGAGACTCATAAATAATCCCAATGACGCCGATCGGAACCCGCACACGCCCCACCTGCATCCCGTTCGGCCTGGTCCACATCTTCGGCATGTCGCCGAGCGGATCAGGGAGCGCAGCCACCTCGCGCAGACCGGCCGCCATCTCGACAATCCTCTTAGCCGTCAGACGCAGCCGATCCGCCATCGCCTTCTTCTCCGGCTCAGCCCCGAAGGCCTCCAGATCCAGTTCGTTCGCGGCCAGCAGCGCATCCGTCTGCGCTTCCAGGGCCTCTGCCATTGCCAGAAGAGCCCGGTTCTTCACTGTGGTCGAAAGTGTCGCCAGCCGGCCTGCGGCCCCTTTGGCTCGCGTGACCAATTCGTTGACGTATTCCGGAATCGGAATGGGCGCAACCACTTCCACCCCGACCGATTCGATAGGTTCGACTGCCGCTTCCGCCTGGCTACTCTGGTTACTTCGGTCAGATAGCATATAAAAGGCCCTTACCTCGTGATATTGAGACCGGAACAGGATACAGCGGGAGTTTCAACGCGGTCAAGGCGGGGAGGAAGGTTGATCTGGTTAATTTGGTTTGTTTCGTTTGTTTGGTTTTTGGGTTGAACGAAACTAACCAAATGAACCAAATAAACCAAACAAACCAGATAGACCAGACAACGGCATTCTGATGCTACTAGATCACTTTCCTGAAATAGTCGATTGTACGACGGAGGGCATCCTCTAGCTGTACTTGAGGCTCCCATTTGAGGAGATTACGCGCCCGGGAGATGTCGGGCCGCCTGACCTTGGGATCATCGGCGGGCAACGGATGGTGGGTGATGGGGCTCGCTGAGTTAGTGAGTTTCAGCACTAATTTTGCGATCTCGAGGACCGTCAGCTCTCGTGGGTTCCCGATATTCACAGGATCGTGCATGCTGGTATCGTTGGCGTCCTTATTTTGCGTCATGAGGAACTTGCGATCGGTCCGTTGTTCGACGCTTCTGTCTGAATCCAGAAGCAGTAACCCGGTGATCCCACGGACCAAGTCGTCAACGTAGCAGAAACTCCTGGTCTGAGATCCGTCGCCGAACACACTCAACGGTTTCCCTTGGAGTGCCTGCACGATGAAGTTCGACACGACACGTCCGTCATTCGGCCGCATGCGCGGCCCGAACGTATTGAAAATGCGCACGATTCTGGTATCGACCGCATGATAGCGGTGATAGGCCATCGTGAGGGCTTCCGCAAAACGCTTGGCTTCGTCATACACGCCACGGGGGCTGAGGGGATTGACGTTGCCCCAATAGGATTCAGGCTGAGGATTGACCAGCGGATCTCCATAGACTTCCGACGTGCTGGCCAAGAGGAACCTCGCCCCCTTCGCCTTGGCGAGACCAAGAACCTTGTGCGTGCCTAAGGCGCCGACCTTCAGCGTGGCAATAGGAAATTCGAGGTAATCTTGCGGGCTCGCAGGTGAGGCGAAATGCATGACCGCGTCCAGCGGACCCTCCACATGCACATAGTCGCACACATTGTATTTGACAAAAGAAAACCGCTCCTGCCCGATCAGATGGGCGATATTCTCGACCCGTCCTGTGAGGAGGTTGTCCATGCAGATCACGGAATGTCCGGACTGCACCAACACATCGGAGAGATGGCTTCCAAGAAACCCGGCTCCGCCTGTAATCAAGATACGCATAGGACTCTTCTTTTACGCCCCTCTCGTCGCGATTGCCATGAAAATCCCAGGACTGAAGGGGTACAGGCCGAAGGGGTTCAGGCTGAAGGCTGAAGCGCTCGGAATTTCAAACTCCGACCTTCGGCCTTAACCCCTTCAGCCTATTGTCCTCAGCCTTCAGCCTGAATCCCTTCAGCCTAAACACCTTCATTTCTACACCTCTACACTTGCCCTGCCTCACATTTGCCTGAATGAATTTGAAGCTTGATATCTCAAGACATTGTTTTCACGTAATAATTCCAAACTTACTGGATGCTCAATCGCATGTATAGGTTGGGCATTCCTCTTGCTCAACTTT
>JAABQN010000032.1 GCA_011391455.1 Nitrospiraceae bacterium | reverse complement strand
CGGGCAGTCTCGCCATTCAGCCCTTCGACATACTGCACGAGTATGCCTCAGGGCTTCACGGCTCCGAGTGCCCGTCCTTCGACTTGGCTCAGGACGGTGAGCCTGTCGAACCGTCTCGCTTCGCGTCTGCACGCTTTTGCAACGAACCTTCATGAATAATGCGTGTGAGGAGCCCGCGCATGTGACCTTGCCGGTCTGGACCTCCAGGATCGTATTTTCCTGAAAGACGCCTACCGGGATCCCTAACGAGCGATCTGAAGCTGAAAGCCGGGTGTATGAACCGGTTGAATGAGGTTGTCTGACTGGCCCTGAAGTGGATACTGCCACAGCCTTGTGGTACGTTACGCCCTTCCGGCGCTAAACAGGGCATGGAGTGAGAAATGCGGAGGAGCATGATTTAATCCATGGTCAAAGTGTGCTTCGCGAACTCCGTGCCTTCCCGTGGACGGCTTGACGTCGACGACTCAAGAAATCATCGGGTACACAGTGGGTCTGCTTCGATGGGAGCGCGCGGACTCATTTGTTGCATCCTCAGGTATTTGATGAATCCGCACGAGAGCGGCGAACCGATCGGGAACGTCTGCACTGAAGACGGAACCTAGAAGCTTGGTTGGACGGAAAGACGCACGACCTGCATATTTGACTTGGAGATGCATTCATCTCCAAGTCCTCATCGTTTTGCACCAACTCGGATCATGAAATCTGGCCGTTCAAATACGGTTGATCAAACCGATGCATCATGACAGCATTAACTCAAATACAACTTCTATGATGTTCAGAATCAAAAAAGGCTTGGATCTGCCGATCAGCGGGAAACCGGAGCAGCGTGTTCATGTTGCCAAAGCGGTCCGCCACGTTGCCGTTCTGGGCGTGGATTATATAGATCTCAAACCCGCCATGCTGGTAGCCGAAGGGGACAAGGTTAAGCTCGGCCAAGCGCTGTTCGAGCACAAGAAGCTACCAGGCGTACGCGTCACTGCTCCGGGCGCCGGCGAGGTGATTGCCATCAGGCGTGGAGCTGAACGCATACTCCAGTCAGTCATCATCCGGCTTGACGAAACCGAAGACGAAGAGCCTTTCACTGCGTACGGTGCCCATCAACTGGCCAGCTTGACTGAAGCGCAGGTTGTGGACAATCTTTTGGCATCGGGCTTGTGGGTGACGTTACGCACGCGGCCCTATAGCAAGATTCCTGACCCGGCCACCCGTCCGGCTGCCATCTTCGTGACGGCTATGGACAGCAACCCGCTGGCCGCCGATCCCGTTCCGATTATTGCTGCAGAGGCTAAGTCGTTCGACCATGGCCTGACGGTGCTCTCGCGCCTTGGCCCCATGCCGCTGTGGGTGTGCAAGTCATCCGCAGCTGACCTGCCGTTGCCACAGGGTTTGGACCACGTGCGCCAGGCGAGTTTCGAAGGCCCTCACCCAGCCGGTCTGCCGGGGACACACATTCATTTTATCGAACCGGTAGACGTCAACAAGACTGTCTGGCACCTCAACTACCAAGAGGTGATTGCGATCGGCAAGCTGTTTACCAGCGGCCGGTTATGGACCGGACGCATCGTCGCGCTAGGCGGGCCTCAAGCCAAACAGCCACGCCTGTTGCAGACCAGGCTCGGCGCCTGCATCGAAGAATTGCTCGAGGGTGAGCTTCAGGCCGGTGAGAACCGCGTCATCTCCGGCTCGATCTGGTCGGGGCGTCACGCCGCCGACTGGTCGTCCTATCTGGGGCGCCATCATTTACAGATATGTGTGCTTCAGGAAGGGGTAGAACGAACGTTCATGGGCTGGTTCGCACCCGGGCGGAGAACATTCTCCCAGAGCAACGTCATGCTGTCGAGTCTCTTCCGTTACCGCAAGGAGGAGTTTGGGTTGACCACCGGGCTGAACGGAAGCCTGCGCGCCATGGTGCCATTCGGTAACTTCGAGGATGTCATGCCCTTGGACATCCTGCCGACGCAACTGCTGCGCTACCTGGTTGTGGGCGACACCGACATGGCGCAAAAGCTGGGCTGCATGGAACTGGACGAGGAAGACCTCGCATTGTGCTCCTTCGTGTGTGTCGGCAAGAACGACTACGGCCCGGTGCTGCGGAGCGTGCTGAGCCAGATTGAGAGAGAAGGCTGATGGCAGGCATGAAACGCTATCTTGATCGTCTCAGGCCCCTGTTTGCCAAGGGCGGCCGCTTTGAAAAGTACTATCCCGTGTTCGAGATGGTCGATGTGTTTCTGTATTCCTCTCCGGAAACCACGCATACCGCGCCCCATGTGCGGGATGGCATCGATCTGAAACGATTGATGGTGTACGTGGTGGTGGCGCTGATTCCCTGCATCCTGTGGAGCTGGTTCAACACCGGCTATCAGGCCAATCTGGCACTCGCCAAGATGGGGATGGCCAAGGCTGGCTGGCGTTATGATCTGCTGGCAGCGCTTCATATCGGTTTTGATGCCGGCAGTATTCTTGCCAATACGGTACATGGTTTCTTGTATTTTCTGCCGATCTATCTGGTTACCTTAATAGTAGGCGGTGTCTGGGAAACGGTCTTTGCCACGGTGCGTCAGAAAGAGATCAATGAAGGATTTCTGGTCACCTCTATGCTCTTCACGCTGACGCTACCACCCAATATGCCTCTCTGGATGGTCGCCATCGGGATTAGCTTCGGCGTGGTAATCGGCAAAGAGATCTTCGGCGGGACCGGCAAGAATTTTCTCAATCCAGCCCTGACCGGTCGGGCGTTTCTTTTTTTCGCCTATCCTGCCGAAATTTCCGGTGACCGGGTGTGGGTGGCAGTGGATGGCTATTCCGGCGCGACCGCGCTCAGCCTTGGTAAAGTGGGCGGCGTAGAGGAGATCATCCGCGGAGGCACGACCTGGTGGAATGCCTTTATCGGCCTGATGCCGGGCTCCCTGGGGGAAACCTCCACCCTCGCCTGCCTGCTCGGCGCGGCGTTCCTGATCTATACTCGGGTCGGTTCCTGGCGCATTATTGTCGGGGTCTTTCTGGGGATGGTCGGGGCCTCGCTCCTGTTCAATCTCATCGGCAGCGACACCAATCCCATGGTGGCGATGCCCTGGTACTGGCACCTGGTTCTGGGCGGGTTTGCCTTCGGCATGGTCTTCATGGCCACCGACCCGGTGTCAGCCGCGATGACGAGTACCGGGCGCTGGGTCTTCGGCATTCTGATCGGAGCCATGACCGTGCTGATCCGCGTGGCGAACCCGGCTTTTCCAGAAGGCGTAATGCTCACGATTTTGTTTGCCAATGTGTTCGCGCCCCTGATCGATTATGCGGTCGTCCAGCTGAACATCCGACGGAGGCTACGCCGCCATGTCCGCGCCTGAACCCGAGTCCGCCGTATCCGCTGCGCCAGTCGAAAGTGCGAGCAGAACGCTGCTGGTGACCTTTGTGGTCTGTTTGGTTTGCTCGGTTGTGGTCGCCGGCGCGGCGGTGCTCCTTCGACCGATTCAGGAATCGAATCAGAAGGCCGATCTGATACGGAATGTGATTGAGGTCTCCGGCCTCCTTAAGGAGGGGCTGACGGAAGCACAAGCGCTGAAACGGATTGACGCGCGCATGATCGAACTGGCAACCGGTGACGAGGTGAATGGGATGGATACTGACACCTTTAATATCGTCAAGGCTGGAAAGGATCCCGCGATCTCCACCGAACTCACCCGCCGAGAGGATGTGGCAGGGATCAGGCGCGAACCACGCTATCTGCCGGTCTATCGGATTGTCGGCGCCAACGGCGAGTTGAAGAAACTGATTCTGCCGGTGTACGGTTACGGGCTCTGGTCCACAATGTACGGGTTTCTTGCGCTTGAGGGGGATTTGCGAACGGTTCAGGGCCTCCGCTTCTATCAGCATGCCGAGACCCCGGGGCTCGGAGGAGAGATCGACAATCCCAAGTGGCGAGCACAATGGACGGGCAAAGTCCTCTTCGACGAGAACTGGAAGGTTCAGGTTGAAGTGACGAAGGTCGCGATTGACAGTTCTACACCCGACGCTCAACATCAAGTTGACGCACTCGCCGGCGCCACCATCACCTCGCGAGGCGTGGAGAATTTGCTAAAATTCTGGCTGAGCGATAAAGGGTACGGGCCGTACCTTTCCCGTTTGCGTCACGAAAGGAGCTAACGATCATGGCGTACCAGCATCGCAAAATTCTTTTCGACCCGATCCTCGACAATAACCCGATCATCCTGCAGGTCCTGGGGATTTGCTCGGCATTGGCCGTGACGTCGAAGCTCTCAACCACGATCACGATGTGTATCGCGCTGACCGTCGTCACCGCCCTCTCCAATGCCGCCATCAGTGTGGTTCGCAATCATATCCCGAGCAGCATCCGCATCATCGTGCAGATGACCATTATTTCGTCGCTGGTCATCGTCGCCGATCAGTTCATCAAAGCCTATGCGTTCACCATCAGCAAGGAGCTGTCGGTCTTCGTCGGGTTGATTATCACCAATTGTATCGTGATGGGACGCGCTGAAGCCTATGCGATGAAACATCCACCGCTCCCAAGCCTCCTCGATGGACTCGGCAACGGCCTTGGCTATAGCGCACTGTTACTGGTCATCGGGACCATACGCGAGCTCTTGGGGTCCGGTTCCCTGTTCGGGTACCCGATTCTCCTTCTTGAACGGGATGGCGGGTGGTATGTGCCAAACGGCTTGTTGCTCCTGCCCCCGAGCGCGTTTTTCCTGATCGGCATGATCATTTGGGTTGTGCGCTCCTGGAAGCCGGCACAAGTGGAGGAACCTGAATACCGGATCCATCACGCGCCTCGTCCCGAGGTGGCCTCATGATCGACCTGATCAATCTGTTTATCAAAGCGGTCTTCGTCGAGAATCTTGCGCTGACATTTTTTCTCGGCATGTGCACGTTTCTCGCCGTCTCGAAACAAATCGGCACGGCGCTCGGACTCGGCATCGCGGTGGTCGTCGTCCAAAGTCTGACCATCCCGATCAATAATCTGATCTACCAGTTTCTGATACGTGACGGCGCGCTGGCGTGGACGGGGCTATCCGGTATGAATCTGAGTTTCCTTGGGCTCATCACCTACATCAGCGTCATTGCGGCGGTCGTACAGGTGCTGGAAATGTTTCTCGACCGACACGTCCCCTCACTGTACAACTCACTGGGGATCTTTTTGCCGCTTATTACCGTCAACTGCGCCATTCTCGGAGGCTGTCTGTTTATGGTCGAACGTGACTATACCTTTAGCGAGAGCGTCACCTATGGTGTGGGCTCTGGTGTCGGGTGGGCGCTCGCGATCGTGGCGATGGCAGGGGTGCGTGAGAAGCTCAAGTATTCCGACATCCCCGATGGGTTGCAGGGACTGGGCGTCGCATTCATCACCGCGGGGTTGATGGCCCTCGGGTTCATGGCCTTTTCTGGAATTCAACTCTGAGTCTGATGCGAGGCCGCGTATGATCGAGATCATACTGGGAGTCGGTGTTTTCACCGGGTTCGTCCTCATTCTCGTCGTCTTCATTCTGAGTGCGCGATCGAAACTGGTGGCCAGTGGCAATGTCACGATCACAATCAACGACAAGAAATCTATCGAAACTCCAATTGGAGGCAAGCTACTCAGTGTCCTTGGCGACGCCAAGATTTTTATTAGCTCTGCCTGCGGTGGCGGCGGTACTTGTGGCGTGTGTCGGGTAAAGGTCTTCGCAGGGGGTGGGGCCATTCTGCCGACAGAAACCTCTCACATCAACAAGCGTGAAGCGCGTGAGGGCTACCGTCTCTCCTGTCAGGTGGCAGTCAAGCAGAACATGAAGATTGTGATTCCCGATGAGGTGTTCGGGGTCAAGAAATGGGAATGTACCGTTCGCTCCAACCACAATGTGGCGACCTTCATCAAGGAACTAGTCCTCGAGCTTCCCCAGGATGAATATGTCGATTTCCGCGCCGGAGGGTACATCCAGGTTTTCTGCCCCCCGTATGAGCACTCGTTTAAGAATTTTGACATCGAAGAGAGGTTTCGCAGTGACTGGGACCGGCTGAACCTCTGGGAACTTGTGTCCAAGGTTAATGAGCCCCTCGAGCGCGCCTACTCCATGGCCAACTACCCTGAGGAGCGTGGCATCATTGTGCTCAATATTCGCATTTCCACGCCCCCACCACGCACGCAAAATGTACCTCCGGGGAAAATGTCATCCTACCTGTTCGGACTCAAACCGGGCGACAAGGTCACCATCTCCGGGCCTTTCGGCGACTTCTTTGCCCGCGATACCAGCAATGAGATGATTTTCATCGGCGGTGGTGCAGGGATGGCGCCCATGCGTTCGCATATTTTCGATCAGCTGTGTCGCCTCAAGACCACACGCAAGATGTCTTTCTGGTACGGGGCTCGATCGAAGCGCGAGATGTTCTATGTCGACGATTACAACAAGCTGGCCGCATCGCACGACAACTTCGAGTGGCACGTCGCCCTGTCCGACCCACTTCCAGATGACGATTGGGGCGGCTACACCGGCTTCATCCATAACGTGCTGTATAATGAGTATCTGAAGAGTCATCCGACGCCCGAGGACTGTGAGTACTATCTCTGCGGACCGCCGATGATGAATGCCGCCGTGATCAAGATGCTGGTGGATCTGGGTGTCGAACGGGAAAACATCATGCTCGACGACTTCGGAGGATGACCGTCCATGCATCCCTCCATTCTGCGCCCTCGTGCGTTGATTGCCTTGATAGTGCTGCTGGCTGCCGGTGTTGGCTTCAGCCTGCTGCGTCCTGAGCCGCCTGTCGCAGAGTTGCACATGAGTGGTCGCACCATGGGCACCACCTATAGTGTGAAATACCGTCCCGCCCAGGACACTCCGTCGCTGAAGGCTATGCAGATAGAAGTTGACGCATTGCTGGCCGAGATCAATCACACCATGTCCACCTACGACCAGGAGTCGGAACTGTCGCGCTTTAACCGTCTGCGCACCACGGACTGGGTTTCCGCATCCGCTTCGCTACTTGCCGTGCTCAAAGCTGCGCTCGAAATCGGAGCCCAGAGCGAAGGCGCTTTTGACATCACGGTTGGCCCTCTGGTCAATCTGTGGGGCTTCGGTCCCGAGTTTCATCCGGACCGGATCCCGCTTGAAGCCGAAATCGCCGCTGCGCGCACGCGTAGCGGTCCTGATAAACTGACACTACGTGAGACTCAACCGGCGATACGCAAGCACCGCCCTGATGTATTCCTGGATCTTTCCGGGATAGCCAAGGGGTACGGTGTGGACCGGGTTGCTGAACTCATGACCGCCCACGGCATTGAACATTATATGGTTGAGATAGGTGGCGAGGTGCGGGTACGCGGTCTTAAGGAGCACGATACACCCTGGCGGATCGCGATCGAGAAACCGTCGCCGGGTGAACGCTCGGTGCAAACGATGCTGGCGCTCAGCGACATCGCACTCGCCACATCGGGCAATTATCGCAACTTTTTCGAAATCGCCGGGCGACGCTATTCCCATACCATTGATCCGACAACCGGATGGCCGGTCGATAATCATTTGGTCTCGGTGACGGTGCTGGCAGATACCAGCATGCGAGCCGATGCCTGGGCCACCGCGTTTCAGGTGTTGGGGCCTGAGCGTGGCATGGCCATCGCCGAACGGCTCAGTCTTCCCGTCCTCTTCATCATCGAACGCGATGGGACATTCGAGGAGCGCGTCTGCTGCGCCTTCCAACGTTACCGTCAACAGGAGCTTTCATGACAATTTTCCTGGTGACCTTTGTCGTCATCGGTATTGCCATACTGGCTATGGCGGTGGGTGTACTGGTTGGCCGCCGTCCGATCGGCGGCAGTTGTGGCGGTCTTGAACGCCTTGGGCTGGAGTGCGATGCCGGCTGCGACAAGCCCTGCCCGGAACGTCTTGCCCGTATGCAGTCTCAACGCAGAGAGTAGTCGTCAGCGGGCGTGGACGCACTACCGGTCTCGCTTCTTCGGACATCACGCGTATTTTACTTCCCTGATTCCGTTTCCGGGATACTGGGGATCAATGGAGCGGGAAACCAGGTTATAGTGATGCTCTGCGGAAAGTTTGCCTTGATTTTCACACGTCTGCCTGTGTAACGTCCGGTTCCGTTGGGATTTCCGGTGTATCTGGATCGTGCGGTTGTCACTTCGAACCACGACCTCTGAATCTACAATTCGGCGATACACGAACGATTCCCATTCGACAATTCCCGATCCACCGTAAAGACGAACAGCCGTTCTCTCAGCCAACGGTGATGGTCCTCGAAAGGATGGTCGTGTGTGAACCGCTTTGCCCTCTTTTTCATGCGCGTTTGGTACTTGCTGGTTAACGCGCACCGTTTCTTTCACGTCAGTCTTGGTTCCGCGTTTATCGTTTTCGGGTTGCCTTCTCTCACGTTGGCTGCAACGGAATCGAACACATGGATTGATTTGACCACCTCACCAGTGGGGTATTTTGCGCTGTGCATATTTGTCCTGGCGTATGTGCTGGTGATGTCCGAGGAGTTTACCCACCTGCGCAAGTCCAAACCGGTGATTCTTGCCGCTGGGATCATATGGGCGGCGATCGCCCTCGCATATCCGCACGGTCAAACCGAAACGGTTGAAAATGCCTTCCGGCACAACCTGATGGAATACGCGGAACTGATGTTGTTCCTGCTGGTCGCCATGACCTACATCAACGCCCTCGATGAGCGACTCGTGTTCGATTCAATCCGCTCGTGGCTGGTTCGTAATGGGTTCAGCTACCGGCAACTCTTCTGGATCACTGGGGTCCTGGCTTTTTTCATCTCGTCGTTGGCTGACAACCTCACCACCGCCCTCTTGATGTGTGCCGTGGTCATGGCTGTGGGTGCCCACAGCCCGAAATTTGTCAACATCTCGTGCGTCAATATCGTGGTGGCGGCCAATGCGGGTGGAGCATTCTGCCCCTTCGGAGATATCACAACCCTGATGGTGTGGCAAAAGGGGATCCTTGGGTTCTTTGACTTTTTTCAGCTGTTTATCCCCTCAGCGGTGAACTTTCTTGTGCCTGCCGCGATCATGCATTATGCCGTCCCTCGAATGTCTCCACCGCCATCCTCTGAAGTCGTCCACATGAAGATCGGAGCCAAGCGCATTCTTGGGTTGTTTCTTCTGACCATTTGCACGGCGGTCAGCTTTCACAATTTTCTTCATCTTCCCCCAGTCCTGGGGATGATGACCGGATTTGCGTATCTTGGGTTGTTTGGGCATTTCCTGAACCGGAAACGCCACCACTCCTCGACCTACAACAAAGGGGTGATCGGAGATGTCGTCCCATTTGACGTGTTTCAAAAGGTTGCCCGAGCTGAGTGGGACACGCTGTTGTTCTTCTATGGCGTCGTCCTGTGCGTCGGCGGGCTTGGCCATATCGGCTATATGGCCTTGGCCTCCCAAGTGCTCTACTCCCAGTGGGGTCCAACCTTCGCCAACATCTCGATCGGGATCTTATCGGCCATTGTCGACAACATCCCGATCATGTTCGCGGTGTTGACCATGAACCCAGACATTTCCGAAGGCCAATGGTTGCTCGTGACGCTGACCGCAGGAGTTGGGGGAAGTCTTCTTTCCATCGGATCTGCGGCTGGTGTCGCGCTGATGGGGCAGTCGAAAGGACAATATACGTTTTTCAGTCATCTCAAATGGACTCCGGCTATTGCACTTGGGTATGGCGCGAGCATTCTTGTGCACATGTGGATCAATGCGCGCACGTTCTGAGCGGGAAGATTTCTGAAGAATCAGGTCACCCTAACTCTATCATTGACCACGGCCTGCAGCTGATCAGCGCCCCTGCGGCCAACATCGAAATATAGAAATGGAGGAGAGACAGGCTTCGAGCCGCTACCGCGCTCCGTTCCGCAGTTCTCGATCCATCGTAAAGACGAACACCCGTTCACCGAGTTGCACATCGATAAAAGATATCCGCCACGCCATCGAAGATAGCGTAAAAGGTATGTGCGACTTATTCGTTGAGCGAACAAGGCTAGCGTCCAAATATAAATCGCCGCGGTCGCGAGTCTCGGTCTGTTAGGATACGGCTGGCCGCTACCAATAACTTTCCGCCAGAATCTGACGCCAATCGTAAATATTCTCGGATCCCCCCACCGATACGCGAATCGGCTCGGCAGCGGACGTGGCCCTCATGGGGCAGGCCCGGGGGATCTATACCTTCTCGGCCCACTTGAAATGGATTTGGGCCATTGCCTTGGGCTATGCCGCAAGTATCGCCGTTCATTTCGCATTGAACGGCGCCCTCTTTCATCCTTAGGGGGCCGCGTTTTTCATTTAGACTTCCTGCGATCGCGCTGTCCCCTGTGAGAGGCGGGCGGTTGTGCGGGGATAGGTCGTCTCTGACGCGCACGGTGAACGAACGAAATACTGTGCTGCGCGGCACGGTCTCCCGTTGCGGCTATTTTCCCCAGCACAACCTGTCCGACTGCCCCGATATGCCTCAGCGGGATCGGCGGCTTGCTGAGGGCTCGATGAGGATGAAGGGACAATGTCTTGCGAAGGCGAAGTTCAGGTCCTGCGAACCTATTGGCATAGGGTCTGCATGTTTCATATCGAGGCAGCGATGTATCGAGAATTGCCTTGTCGGCGAACGGTCGATTCTGCGCACTGATCAGCCATGGCACGAGGAGACATCTCACATGAGTACAAGACAAGGCAAACGTTACACGACGTCGTACAAGGAAAGAGAGCATCCCAAGCAAGATCCCTATGCGATGCTCAAGGCCCCGAAAGGGCCGGCAATCTGCCGGAAATGTCTGGCTATTTATGCAGACAAGCGGTGGCATTTCGATGAAGTCAAAGCCTCCAAGCTGGCGGCATCCCCTCGCACGCGAAAGCTCGTCTGTCCAGCCTGCCAGAAAATTCGTGACGACTATCCCGAGGGCATCGTCACCCTGACATGGTCAGGTCTGAGGGAGCATGATTCTGAGATCAGGGGGTTGATCGCCAATGTGGAAGCGCGCGCTGTATCGGTCAATCCCCTTGATCGAGTGATGAAGATCGTACGGCGTAAGAATGAGTTGGAAGTGCAGACGACCAACGACCGGCTGGCGCAGCGCCTCGGCCGTGCGCTGGTGCGGTCGTACAAAGGGAAGGCCGTCTATCACTGGGCCCATCGTGATATGATGGTCCGGGTGACGTGGCAGGGGCCAGAAGGCAAGAGGGGCGAACTCAAAAAGAGGGAGAAGGTCCTGGCAGGGTGAGTTTCTCACGGGCTTCCCTGTGGTGGTTAAGCAGATCCGCAACATGGTGTCGTAGGCGACGGGTACCAGGCCGGAATTATTCCTGCCATTCAAAGGGCTATCGGGCTGAACCGATCCTCACATGTACGATGAATCAACGAGCAGATTTGCTCGTGCTGGGACCGCGAGAAATGATCGGTCCCATGGCATGCGTCCTGTTCTGTGTCGGTCGTGAAGTGGACGTGTCGCTAAAGGAGTGGGCTGATGGTCTGGGGTGAAGGGCTGGTGCCGTGGGCGATCTTTCTGCTGAGCGCGGCGGTGATTGTCTATGCCGGAACGAAACTGTCCCGTTATGGCGATCAGATCGCGGACCTCACCGGGCTGGGTGGCCTCTGGATCGGCGTCGTGCTGATGGCGTCGGCGACGTCGCTCCCCGAGATCTTCACCGATGTGAGCGCCGCCCTCATGCATGTGCCCGATCTCGCCGCGGGCGATCTGTTCGGCAGCAACATGGCCAATATGTTGATCCTTGGCATCATCGACCTGATGCATCGACAGAAACGGGTCTGGCAGCAGGCCGCGTTCGAGCATGCCCTGAGTGCCGGCTTGGCGATCTTTCTCACCGTACTTGCCGCTTTTTTTGTACTCTATGGATCGGATGTCAAGCTTGGCGGGGTCGGGATCGGGAGCTTGCTGTTGCTGCTCCTCTACATCTTCGGCATGCGGTTGGTGTTCAGACAAGAAAGCAGCAAGTGGCGGCAACGGGAGCAGGGGAAAGTCGTGGAAGGGCAGACGGCGGAGGAGCCGAAACAACCGAGTAAGCGCGAAGAACTGCGCCGCGCGTCCATCGGATTTGCCGTGGCGACGCTGGGGTTGCTCGTGGCGGCGCCGTTCCTGGCTGGTTCGGCAAACGCGATCGCCGAGCAATCCGGGATTAGCGCGACGTTCATCGGCACCTCGCTCGTGGGCATCTCCACGTCGCTCCCAGAGCTGGTCACAGCCATTGCGGCGGTGCGACTCGGCGCCTTCGACCTTGCGGTCGGGAATCTCTTCGGGAGCAACGCGTTCAACATGGCGGCCTTCTTCTTCGTCGATGTGGCTTATCGGGGCGGATCGATCTTTAACGCCATCTCGGATACACATGCGATGACGGCTCTGTGGAGCATCCTCCTGATGAGCATTGGCTTGATGGGAATCATTTATCGCGTCGAAAAACGATACTTACTGATCGAGCCGGATAGTTTTCTGATCATTCTCGGCTACTGCCTCGGGCTCTGGTTGTTGTTTCAATAAGAAGGATGTTCGCTATGCCTCAGTTGCTAGAGAGCCAGACGACCAAGACTTGGCAGTTCACGCCGGACAAGCTCATAGCCCTCCTTGGCACCGATTCTGAGCGCGGACTTGCCGGCCAGGAAGTCGAGAGCCGTCGCACTGAATTCGGCCCCAACGAACTGCCCGAAGCTCCCCCACCGTCACTGGTGAAGCTGTTTCTGTCTCAGTTCACGAGCGTCATTGTCTGGGTGCTGATCGGGGCGGCGGTCATCTCGGGTCTCTTGGAAGATTGGCTCGATGCGGTGGCGATCTTGGCCATCGTGTTGCTCAACGGAGTCCTGGGATTCGTCCAGGAGTTTCGGGCGGAACGGTCTTTGGCGGCGCTGCGGAAGATGTCGGTGGCGACGGCGCGGGTGTTCCGTGACGGCGTCCTCCGGTCCATCCCCGCGCGTGAATTGGTGCCCGGAGATGTCATTCTCCTGGAGGCTGGCGACCGTATCCCAGCGGATGCTCGGCTCATCTATGCCGCAAATTTTCAGGCGCAAGAAGCGTCGCTGACCGGCGAATCCACACCGGTTCAGAAAGCGACAATTGTCCTCGACAGGCACGATGCGCCCTTGGCCGACCGGACCAATATGGCATTCATGGGCACCATCGCGGTTTCAGGCAAGGCCCGCGCGGTGGTCGTCGCAACGGCGCTCAAAACGGAGCTGGGTCGGATCGCCTCGATGATTCAGAAGGAGTCGGAGGCTGAACGGGCGGAAACCCCGCTGCAACGCCGGCTCGAACAATTCGGCTATACCCTCTTGTGGCTGGCGCTGGCTGTCGTCGCCGTCGTGTTCGCCTTGGGCTATCTGCGCGGCGAGCCGTTGGTGGCGATGTTCATGACCTCGGTGAGTCTGGCTG
>JAABQN010000301.1 GCA_011391455.1 Nitrospiraceae bacterium | reverse complement strand
ACGACCACGACTTCGCCGGGGGAGAGTATGCGGAGGTACCATCCACGCGTCAAGGGTGGAAGGGGGAGCCAGCGAGCTATCTGTAGCAACCAGTTCAGTATCCATGACTACGTCCATTCAGAGCGAATCGGGGGAGTCTCACGACACCCCCGCGCCCCCAGGATGCGCCCGCGGGTCCGCCGGCGTGAGAGGTGATTGGATGAGTCGTCATGAAGAAGGAATCTTCCGTTTACGGGTTCCATTCTTGATGAGCTGCCGATGCCGATTCTTGAGTCGGTCCGCCCCCTCCACAATCGCGCCTTCGACCCATGCCTGGCCGTTGGGCAAGGAGCACAGGGCGGCGAGCATCGGGGCGACTGACCGAGTAATCCACGCTTTCACACGTTCTTCTTCCGGCTCCTCCTGCGGGATTGTTAAACGTGCAGTCATGAAACCTTGCGTGAGGGATTCGTACCAGGGAAGTCGTGGTGCTCGGGCGCGTTCCTCATCTTCCGCATCACGCGTCGTGTCTCGAAAATCGACATAGGATCTTAGGAGGCCGATGAGAAAACCTTTCCAGTCCTGTTCTTCGAGACCGACCAATGTTTGGCCGCAGAGCTGCGCGCGGTCCTGTTTGAATTCCAGTTCCCATCTAATGCCATATTCCTCAGCACCAGGACGCTTCTTCGCCAGGAGTTCCAGACGCTTGTCATACACGCGCAAGAGAGTCTGGCTTTGCGGGCTCCCGAAATAAATGGTTTCCCCGGAGGCCGTACCTTTGTGCAACGAGAAGGAGCGAATCACTTGAATGCGGTCCGCGCGGCTAATGCATTGCCCGGTTTCGGCAGCCTGAGTGACGAGCTGGAGGGGCACCACAGCCTGACGATCATCCAACGCACAGTCGATTCGTGTGACATGGCCCTCATGGTGTTTAATCCACTGAAGGATGTTTCGCACTCGGCTGAGATCCCATCGGGAGACAATGCCGGCGGAGAGATCGGCATGCACCTCTCGGGGTTGACGCGGGGCGCCTGTTCCCAACATGCCCACGCCTCGGGAAGTATCCGTCAGAATCCAGGACAGGGGGTAGCCTCGAAATCCGGCTTTGCCTTTCGTCCATTCGCCGCCGATCTGTCGCATGACCTCCTGTGCGGAGACATCCGGCAACGTGAAGGCCAGCCAATCCATGGTCAGGGTAAAGACGTGAGTATTCGAGTCTGGTGATGCTTCACTCATGTTGTCAGCCAAGCCCCCGTGTTACCGACCGGGGGCTGGTCGGCCTGCGCGCGGCCGGCGGTGCCGCCCGGCGCGCGGGCCGATCTCCTCCGCAGGCGGACGACGGCATTCCGTTCCATCTGGTGCTGGACTTTGCGCAGATCGAACCTCAACGCGGTCCCAACACGTGTCGCGGGGAGTTCACCCTTGCGAACCGCCCGCCGAATGGTATCCGTGCTCACGCCAATGAAGGCTGCGAGTTCTTTGACCGACAGATCCGATCTCTTCATGGACCCTCCTTGGTTCAATGTCTTGCCCCACCCTACGCCGGATATTCCATCCTGGGCATTAGGCAGATATGCGCTGATGTATCCAGATGTGCTCTCTCGTGCGCATGCCATCGCGCTCAGGTACCAGGCCTACACCCGCTCAGCGTGATCACGAGCGTAGGGCAAAGAGGAGGAGAAGGGAATTAGGCAGTTTGGGACTGTTTAGGTCTGTTGAGGACTGTTGGGGACAAGCAGTCTGTGATTGAACGACGGCCCGGTCATTCTTTGAAGCGGCGTTGGGACACGTTTGCGTTGACTCGTGGCGTACGAGTGGTCTACGTCACGAGAGGGGGGACAAGCAACGCGACGAGAAGAAGAGGCACTATGTGCCATTGCAAATACGCGTCTCGATCATGGAGGCAAGACCGAGACGCGTGTCGTGCGGCGATACAGACTTAGCGGCTCAGGATCTCCAGAATTTCATCCAGGGGACGGATGGTGCCTAGCAGTGTGGGCTCACCGAACTGCTTATTGTGGTGATTCTCTTTTACCTGCAATAACGCGGTCACCAGATTGTTGAAGTCATCCAGCTTAGCTGTCTCGAAATACGTGATGAAGTCCAGATCGTCCAAGCCGCTGGAGTGATACAGCTTGCGCTTGACGGTCTTCAGGTAGATCAGCGTCACACCCGCATGCTCCTCCATCAAGGCGGTTCGGGCGTTTTGTGGCATCAGCCACCAATTGGCATCTTTGCGGACAGGGACCACCACCACGTACGGACTGCCCTGAGGCGGTGGCGTCTTCAGCTCGGCCTTCATTCCTTCTGAAAATTCCGGCACATAATTCAACGCCTTCGTGATGCCATTGAATGTGTCGATGTTCTTGAGAGCTTTCCCAAACGTCGTGCCCATGAAGTCCACCAGAAAATTCTGATTGTCGCGCATCTCCTTGGAATGCACCCTGAGGAAAAAGTCCGCTCGC
>JAABQN010000300.1 GCA_011391455.1 Nitrospiraceae bacterium | reverse complement strand
GAACCATTCCCTGACGTCCAGCTTCAAACCTCTGTTTTCGAGAAAGTTCAGCATGGACCGGCGCAGGCCTTCACCCAGCCAGTCCGGTGTCTGGCCGACTCGGTCAAGGTGAACCATGTCGTTCTCGGCAAATCCTTCAAATTCAGGACCTAGGATCCGGAGCCCGTTGGATTCTGGATTCAGACCAATTGGACTGTGCGCTGTCGTAGTAAAGCGATGCCAGAAGGCCGACTGCATCACATCCGCCGCGAAGAGTTGCCGGACTCGTTCCAGCGAATCGACGGTTTCTTGGATGGTCTCGGATGGAAAGCCGTACATCAGATACGCATGGACCAGGATGCCGGCATCTCTGAATGCAGCGGCGACCAGGGCGGTGTGATCGACCGTGATACCCTTCTTCATCTTGTTGAGCAGTCGGTCTGAGGCCGCTTCGAGACCGGCCGTGACGGCGATGCAGCCGGAAGCAGCCAAGAGGCGGCAAAGATCTGGCGTGAAGGCCTCCTCGAAGCGGATATTGCCCCACCAGGTGATCCCTGTTTTCCGTTCCAGCAGGCCGAGCGCCAACGCTTTCAGTGCCGCTGGCGGCGCCGCCTCATCGACGAAATGGAACCCGCGGCGGCTGGTTTCTGCGATGAGTTGCTGGATCTGAGTGATCAGCCGCTCCGTCGGCGTCACTTCATAGCGGCCAATGTAATCGAGACCGACATCGCAAAAGGTACATTGCTTCCAATAGCAGCCGTGCGCAACAGTGAGTTTGTTCCAATGGCCTTCGGACCAGAGGCGGTGCATTGGGTTGGTGCTATCGAGAATCGTCAGGTATCGATCAAGTTCAAGCCCTTGATAGGTCGGGCAGCCGACCTCGTCCATGGAGAAGTTGGGTGACGAGGGATTGTCGGCGAACAGAACTCGGTTGCTCTCCCGATAGAACGTCCTGCACAACGATTTGCGTGTTCGTTCGCCGGCGAGATGTTCGATGAGTGAGAGCAGCGGACGTTCCCCGTCGTCGAGCGTAATGAAATCGACATAGTCGAACAGGCGCGGATCGCTGACGCGGCGCAATTCGGTATTGGCATAGCCGCCGCCAAAGGCAATGGCAACATCCGGTCGCTGCTTCTTGATCGCCTGGGCGATGCGAAATGCTCCATAGAGGTTGCCGGGGAACGGAACGGAGAGGCCGACAAGGTTTGGATTCAGGCGATCCAGGTGATCCCAAAGAGCTTGCAGAAGGAATTCGTCGGTGAGATGAGGCGGCTCAGCTAGTGCAGAGAGAATATTGTCGAACGAAGAAGCGGAGCGTGCGATGTGTTCGGCGTACCGGCTCAAGGCAAAATGCGGGGAGACAGTGGCCTGAATCAAGTCTGTCAGATCTTCGACGAAGAGCGTAGCCCAATGTTTGGCTTGGTCTTCTCGTGAGACTGACCGAGCTAACTTCGTTCTTCCTCGAAAGCGAGGACCCTGAGGGAGGATCCCCGGACGGGCGAATCGTGAAGCGGCCTCGGGTGTTCGACCTTGAAGAAAGGCGACGACTTGGTCGATGTTGTCGAGATAGGCTTGCTCGGCAGCCAACATACGATTTGCTTCAGCCGGGAGATCGTCTTCCCGCTCTCGCACGCTCTTAAAGACACGTGTCAGTCCCGAACGGCTGAAGAGTCGCAGGACCATTTCGATTCCAAGATCAGCCTGCTCGCAGACAACCCCGCGTGATCGGAGAAAGCCTGTCAAATAGGCCGTCGACGGATAGGGGGTGTTCAGTTGCGTGAGCGGGGGAATCAGCAGTAGAACCGTTGGGGAGCCCATGGCCTCACATAGCATAGTGCATGGAACGAACGCCAGAATGCGCATGAGTCGATCAAGACAATGGAGGACCCAATGTCGATAAAGTTGGCCGCGATCAGTTTGATCATGTGCTGCGCGACATCCACTGCCGGTGCAGAACTCGATGAAAGAAAACTGGTAGATCTTACCTATCCGCTGGATGCAGAAACGGTCTTCTGGCCCCAGAACAAACCATTCACATGGGAAAAGACGGCGTGGGGGAAGACCGCCAGTGGCTACTGGTATGCCTCGGGAGATTTCTCCATGTCAGAACATGGGGGGACACATATCGATGCGCCGATCCATTTCGGTGAGGGCCGGCTTGCGGTTGATGAGATTCCGCTTCAGAAGCTGATCGCCCCAGCGGTGGTGATCGATGTTCGTGCGGCGGTGGAACAGGATCGGGACTATCGATTGATGATTCATGATCTTGAAGCCTGGGAAGCGCGTCATGGGCAGATTCCGCAGGGAGCGGTGGTCTTGATGCTCACTGGATGGGGAAAGGGATGGCCGGACAAGCAGCGCTATCTGGGGACCAACACACCGTCGGATCCCAAGACGCTGCATTTTCCTGGTTTTTCGAAAGAGACGGCCGACTTTCTCGTGACGCAACGGCAGGTGGACGGGATTGGCATCGACACGCCAAGCATCGATTA
>JAABQN010000299.1 GCA_011391455.1 Nitrospiraceae bacterium | reverse complement strand
TCTGTGCAATTGTCATCGTTCTAAACATTCAATCCATGGATCATGGATTGTCTTGCCCATACACGGGCTAGATACAGATTATTGATGCGGCCGCATCAATAATCTGTGCGAATGCTGTGAAGTCGGGGTTTTCTGTTGAGGGCTTAAGATCATTGGTTGTCTTGCTGTCCCCATATCCAAGGAGGGACGGAACATGTCCGTCCATTCGGCGAAAGAGAAGACGTCGGACATGTTCCGACGCTCCTTGAGGGTATGGATTATCTGTCCCTCTATCTTAGTCCCTCTATCTTAGCTAAGCAGAGAGCAACTGGAGTTCGAGGCCGGCGGTTTCGAATCGGCGGAAGTCGGTGTCCAGAGTCGCAAAAGGAAGGCCTGCGCGAATTGCAAATGCAGCAAGGTAGGCGTCCATCCAGACTTTGGGGGAGGCGGAGGGGATGGCGGCGAGCTCAAGCCACAGGGCGCGGGTGCCTTCGGGTTCGGCATCGAGGCAGCAGACGCGCGGCTGGGCGCGCCAAGTGGCAAGTGCGGCAACCGCTTGGGCATTGGTGAGCGCCAAACTCGAGTAGGCGCGACAGACGGCGGCGGTGGTGGCGAGGCGGATCCACGATTGCTCGGTGGCGCGGCAAAGCCATGCCGGGTCGGATGCCGATCTTGCCTGCAGCAGATCAGCGGCCAGGCCATGTTGTGGATGTTCCTGAAAATACCAGGCAATCCACACGCTGGTATCAAGGAAGCAGCCCGGCACGATGCAGGTCCTCCTCTTGGTTGGCGCGTTCGATGATGGCTTGGGATTGCTCGAAGGTGGGCGGCACGAAGCCTGGGATATTCAATGAACGGGAGTGGGCCATGCCGGTCTTGGGATCAATTCTGTAAGGTAGTTCGCCTTCCTGCAGAATGGCAGCCGGAGATGCCTCTAGCCCCTTCTCCAGCAGATCAGAGATGAGATCCTTGAGCTTGCGCCCCTCGGAAGCAGCGCGGATTTTCACCCGCCGCATCAACGGATCGGGTAAATCGAGAGTGGTTTTCATAAAACCAGAATCCCAGCTTTATGGTTTAATGTCAAGGAGGGAGGGTGAAGGTAAGGGGATCCTGGAGAGGATCACAGATTGTCTATCCCCCTATCCGAGAACTCGGTGCTCCAGTATCAAAAGTGCCAGACGACACCTGCGACGATGCCGTGGTCGAAATCGGAGGGTGAGCTCAGGGGAAATTCGTAACCACAGCGCAGGTCGACGCTGCTGCTTAGCCCGTGGCTGAGACCGATTAGTCCTTCCATGCTGGTGTCGCCTTTCTCATCGCCGCTGAGTCCCATGGTGCCGGTGACTTCGAAGTGAAGATGAAACAGTCCGGCCATGGAGGTATGTAGGTGGCCGTCTTCGCAGCGCGAGTGGCTGTCCGCCGAGCCGATGGTTTTGACCAAGCCGAAGCCAAAGACCAATTGGTTGCTGTCTTGATCGAAGCCGTGCTCAACTGCTACTTGGCTGTTAAGAGTCCACCAATTGCCGAGGTCCGACCAGGAATTGAAGCCGGGGGCGATGGCGGTGTCGCCGCCGAAGCCGTGACTGCCGGTGGGTAGGCCCATGACGACTTGGCCGGTAAGCATGAAGCGCTCGCTTTCGAGCAGCAGGACACGCGGGATGACTGCCATGTCGCCCCAGCCGTCTCGGGTCGGCAAGCCTGGTTCGTCTTCATGAATGCCGGCCATTTCGAAGATCACTCCGAAGGTGGGAGTAAAGCCCCACTCCAGCTCGAGTTCCATTTCCTGCTCGTCGACGGCGTCGCCGTTGCGATGGCGATAGGTTGCCACCAGATCCCGACCGGTAAACGCGGGCTCGATGTTGAAGGAATGCGCGATCGGCGTGCCGCGGCCACTGAAGTGCAGATGCTCGTAATGGGTCGAGCCGTCACCCGATGTGAGTGAGGCGGAATCGCCAGCGATTGAGGAGGAAACGAGGGTGGTTGTGAGGATCAGTATCGCGATATCGGATTTCATGGCGCGCATACCTAGCGTGAAAAAAGACGAGCGCAAGCGATTAATGCATAAAAATTGCGTTAGCTGGATTTTTTGGGTCAGTCATTGCCCAGGCGTTCGACGAATTCGTCGAGCAGGGACTTGAGGCGGGCTTCGCGGGCGATGGCGGTGGGTTGATCGAAGCCGATCCAGATGGCGGTGGATCCGGTGGGGCCGAGGCGCAGGGTCCAGGCATCGCGTTCGGAGGCGGTGGCCCCGGTGAAAATGCGGGTGCCGCTGTGGTTTTTGAGTACGCTGACCGCATCGAGAGCGGCATTGCGGCTGATCTTTTGCCGGAGGCGCGGTTGGGCCTCATAGAGCACTTCGCCGTTGCGGTCTTGGATTTTAAGGATGAGGAACGGTTTTGCCCGGCTGCCTTTGTTGGCAAGCGTCGCTAGGCCGACGGCCATTTCCGTGGGGCTGGCACTGGCGGCACCGCGGTATAAATCCTCGGTCTCGACAAAGGGTCCTCCAAGGCCGCAGAGCGAGGCGA